>JALZCF010000692.1 GCA_030863245.1 Chloroflexota bacterium | reverse complement strand
GAGCAGGCCGGTATCCGCCACCTGATCATCCAGACGGAAGAGGTCTACGACCCGCGTTACGCAGCCAACCCCGAGAACCGCTGCTACTACTGTAAGAGCGAGCTCTTCACCCAGTTGGATGGGCTGGCAGAGGAATTAGGCTTTCACTGGATTGCCTACGGCGAGAACCAGGATGACCTCGGTGACCACCGACCGGGTGCGGTGGCCGCGGGCGAGCACGGCGTGCGGGCCCCATTGAAGGAGGCAGGTCTAGCCAAGGCGGATATCCGTGCCCTGGCCAAACATCTCGGCCTACCTATCTGGGACAAGCCGGCCTTTGCCTGCCTTGGCTCGCGCTTCCCCTACGGCATGGAAATCACGACAGAGAAGCTGGCCCAGGTCGAAGCGGCGGAAGAGGTGTTATGGGAGCTCGGCTTTCGACAATTCCGCGTACGGCACCATGGTGACATCGCCCGCATTGAGGTGCCGCCGGAACAACGAGTCACCCTGCTGGAGCACGCGGAACAAATCCACGACGCCCTGCGCCAGGTTGGTTTTACCTATGTAGCGATGGACTTGATTGGGTATCGACGGGGAAGCATGAACGAGAAGACAACGACAGTCATCCCCCTTGAGGAGGTACAGATTTCCTGAGCGGGACGGGAGAAGGACACTGATCTACCGCAACGGGATAGAAGTGGAAGTGAAATGAGCTGTTCGAAATCAGTGGTCACGAGCTAGAGGACTTTCGCTTTCGCCACGCTTCCGCTTCGGCTTGAATGGCGCGAACTGAGGCCACGAATTGTTGGAGGCGGCGCACGCGCTCTGTTGGTGAGAGACGAAGGTTAGAACGCAGCAAAGTAACATCCACTCCGTACTCTGCCGCTCGTTCTAGCCCTGTCTTGGTAGAAGGTTCGTTGAAGTCATCTTGAGGTGGTTGACCCACAAATCACTCTCCCTCATCACCGCTGAATGCTTGTTGCTCAGGAACAGTATAGCAAAAAAGCGGACTAGTATGAGGCGGAACAAAAAGGAGCTAGGGAAAACTTCCCTAGCTCCAAGTCCGTCCCTAGCGGGGAGGGAGGGATTCGAACCCTCGGTACCCGTTATGGGTACACTCGCTTAGCAGGCGAGCCCGTTCGACCACTCCGGCACCTCCCCAGATATTCGGTTTTTGGCGGAGGAGGAGGGATTCGAACCCCCGCGGCCTTTTCGGCCCATCCGATTTCAAGTCGGCGCCGTTTGTCCACTCCGGCACTCCTCCATCGGACGTGAGTGGGGGGTGTCCCCCTCACAACGTCGCGTAGTATACTCTGGAATGGAGATTTTGTCAAACTTCAGGCCGGTTCTCAGCACTTTATGGAAGGTTCGCCCCACCTAGGGCATTCTCCTTGTTGATCTCCTCCACGCCCCGCATATAGGGCACGAGCACGTCGGGGATGCGGATCGAGCCGTCGGGTTGTTGGTAGTTTTCTAGGATGGCGATGACGGTGCGGGGCAGCGCGAGGCCCGAGCCGTTGAGGGTGTGGAGGAATTCAGGCTTGGCGCCCGGTTCCGGGCGGTAGCGGATGTTGGCGCGCCGGGCCTGGAAGGCGCCGAAGTTCGAGCACGAGCTGACTTCAAGGTATTCGTCGCTGCCGGGGGCCCACATTTCGATGTCGTACTTTGCCATGGCGGTGAAGCTGAGATCGCCGGTGACCATCTGCACGCGCCGATAGGGGATCGCAAGCGCCTCGCTGACCTCCTCGGCGTAGCAGATCAGTTTCTCCAGCCACTCCATGCTCTCTTCGGGCTTGGTGAAGAGCACCATCTCCACCTTGTCGAACTGGTGGCCGCGCTTGATGCCGCGCACGTCGCGGCCGGCGCTCATTTTCTCACGGCGGAAGCAGGGGGTGTAGGCCACGTGCTTGATGGGAAGAACCTCCGCATCCAGCACCTCGCCGCCGTACATGTTGGTGACGGGCACCTCAGCGGTGGGGATCCAGTAGAAATTCTCCTCTGCGTCACGATAGAGATTCTCTCCGAACTTTGGGAGCTGGCCCGTGCCGACCATGCAGTGCTCCCTGACCATGAAGGGCGGGTATACTTCCGTGAAGCCGTGGTTGTCGAGGTGGAAGTCGAGCATCCACTGGATGAGCGCCCGCTGGAGGCGCGCGCCGAGGCCCTTCATGATGTAGAAGCGGGCGCCCGAGACCTTCACGCCACGCTCGAAGTCGATGATGCCCAGATCTTCCACCAGCTCCCAATGGGGCTTGGGCTCGAACTCGAATGCTCGCTTCTCGCCCCACTCCTTCCGCACGACGTTCTCTTCCTCGCTCTCGGCTACGGGCACGCTCTCGTGGGGCATGTTGGGCATGTTGAGCAAGAGCTTATCGAGGTTCGCCTCGACCTCCTTCAACTCCCCCTCCAGCGCCGCGATCTGCTCGTTGACCTCCTTCATCTGCGCGATACGCCGCTGCCGCTCCTCGGGGTCCTTGGTACGCCCAATCTCCTTCGACCCCCGATTCCGCTCCGCACGCAACTCCTCCACCTCTGTCAGCAGCGCCCGCCGCCGTTCATCCAGCGCCAGAACCTCATCCACCACCCCCGTCGGCTCAAACAACCGCTCCAGTCCCGCGCGGATCTCGTCTGGGTTCTCCCGTATGTATTTCAGGTCTAACACGTGTTTCCTCCTTACGGCAGTAGTTAGTGGTTAGTGGCTAGCTAGCCGTTCCACTAATCACTAACCACTAGCCACTGTTCACTGCCGTTCTAATACAAAAAAGCCCGCCCCTACACAGGGCGAGCGTCTCTCGCGGTGCCACCTGGCTTTGCGCTGGCTGGTAGGCCGGCGCCTCGGGTGCGCGGTATCGGGCGCGACCGGCTCACTTAGTCATCTAGACGGTAGATGTTTTCGTGGGCAACTCGGGAGGGGATTCGGCGTCGTTGGCTGTTGCCTCGCACCAACCGGCAATTCTCT
>JALZCF010000677.1 GCA_030863245.1 Chloroflexota bacterium | reverse complement strand
TCATGGGAGAGGGGTAGAAGGGCATCAGCAAGAGCACCGTGACCCCCAGATCCTGAAGATAGTCGAGCTTCTCACCGAGCCCAGGGAAGTCGCCTACCTCATCGGCATCGCTGTCGTAGAACCCACGAACGGAGAGTTCATAGATGATGGCCTCTTTGTACCAGAACGGATCCAGCTCCGAATTAGAATCTTCCTTCATTGCCAGGTGCTTTCTGCGCTCAGGCGCCAGCTTTCTCGCCCCTAAGGCCAGATTGGTTTGATACGGCACGAGCAACATCTGGAATCGGGAGCGGAAGGCCAGGGGCGAGCCGCGTTAAGAGTTATGCTAGTTGCTACTTCAAGGATTGTGAATGGTTTGTAGTTGCCACTTTAGTGGTTGAACCCACGGCAACCACTAAAGTGGCAACTACGAACCTGTGTTCGCTTATTTGTGGTGCTTTACGCTGTGCTTTGTGTTACATGTAGTAGTCGAAGTCGTGCTCGGTGCGCAGGTGGCGGCGGACACGGAAGACGTGGGCTGAGGCGACTTGCGGGTCGAGTTCGACGTAGTTGCGCGGGCCGTTCCACAGGTAGCGGGTGTCGTCGAGCAGGTCGTGCATCTGGTAGGAGCGGATCGGATCGATCCTCAGTTCCTCCAGGGGGAGCGTAACCCAGCCCGATTGCTTGTGGTGCGGGTCCAGGTTCGCCAAGACGACGACGATATTGTCGAGATCCTCGGTCTGCTTGCTGTAGCAGATCAGCTGGTCGTTGTCCACCGGGTGGAACTGGAGGCTCCAGTCGCTCTGTAGCGCCGGGTTATCCCGCCTGATCTGGTTGAGGCGCGCCATGAGGTCGCGCAGGCTGTCCGGCCGTTCGAGATCCCACTGTCTGATCTCATACTTCTCGGAGTTCAGGTACTCCTCTTTCCCGGGCGCAATCGGGCGATCCTCCATCAACTCGTAGGCCGGGCCGTAGACGCCGTAGGCGGCGCCGAGGGTGGCGGCGAGCACCAGCCGCGCAACGAATCCGGGCCTGCCGCTGACCTGCAGGTATTCCGGCAGGATATCGGGCGTGTTTGGCCAGAGGTTCGGCCGGAAGTACTCGCGCATCTCCGTCTTGGTCAGCTCCATGAAGTAGTCGATGAGTTCCGCGCGGGTATTGCGCCAGGTGAAGTAGGTATAGGATTGGGTGAAGCCAACCTTTGCGAGCCGCTTCATCACCTTGGGTCGGGTGAAGGCCTCGGAAAGGAAGATGGCCTCAGGATAGTCGCGCTTGATCTCGTCGATGAGCCAGTGCCAGAAGGCGAAGGGCTTGGTGTGCGGGTTGTCGACCCGGAAGACCCGGATGCCTTGATCCATCCAGAAGAGGACGACGCTTTTGAGTTCCTCCCATAGCTCCTGCCATTGAGCGCTCTCGAAGTCGAAGGGGTAGATATCCTGGTACTTCTTGGGAGGGTTCTCGGCATACTGGATCGTTCCGTCGGGACGGCGCCGGAACCACTCGGGGTGCTCTTCCACATAGGGGTGGTCGGGCGCGCTCTGGAAGGCAAGGTCCATAGCGATCTCCATCCCGTGGCTCTTGGCCTGCTCTACCAACCGCCGGAAATCTTCCAATGTGCCTAACTCCGGGTGGATGGCCTTGTGGCCGCCCTCCGGCGCGCCGATCGCCCAAGGGCTTCCCACATCGCCCGGTTCGGCAACCGTCCTGTTGTTACGTCCCTTGCGGAAACTCCGGCCAATTGGGTGAACGGGGGGCAGGTAGACGATGTCGAAGCCCATGGAGGCCACGTAAGGTAGTCGGCTCTCGCACTCCTTGAAGGTGCCATGCTGCCCCGGCTCCCCTGCACAGGAGCGCGGGAAAAACTCGTACCAGGCACAGAAGCGGGCGCGCTCGCGTTCGGCCATGACCCCCAGCTCCTTGTCGTAGGTGGTGGCGTGTGTCCGGTCCGCGTAGCGCCTCATGAGCCGCGCCAGGTCGGTGGAGAGGGCCTGCTCGATCGCCCGCTCCCCGCCCTCCCGCAACCGGGAGGCAGACAGGGTAAGTTGGTCGGCGTCGAGCCCGGTTGCGCGCTCTGCGGCCGCCTCGATCAGGTTCGCTCCGATGCGCAGATCTACCGTCACATCCTGGCCTGCGTCGACGCGCTTGCTCAGGTCGCGGGACCAGTTCAGGAATGGATCGACCCACCCCTGGATCGTGTAACGATAGCGGCCGAGCTCGCGAATGGGGAACGCGCCACGCCAGCGGTCGTTCACAAGCGGCAACATTGGAACCTCTGACCACTCGCTTTCCTCCTCCTTACGATAGAGCAGTGCGCCGGAGGGCGTATCGTGGCCCTCCACAAAGATATCAGCCTCGACCACGACCTTCTCGCCCACCGTGCGCTTGATGGGAAACTCCCCACAGTTTATCTCCGGATAGACGTTCTCGATGACGACGCGTTTTCTGCCTTGTTCCATGGTTGATGCTCCTTTTCGCTGGTGCTGAACTAGCGCACCAGCGATTGATACAGCTCTAGGGTTTGCTCAGCGATGGCGGCCCAGCTGAAGTGTTCTTCTACGCGCTCTCGTCCGTTGCGGCCGAAGCGTTCGCGTAGCTCTTCGTCAAGGGCAACCTCGTTGATCGCGGCGGCCAGGTTGCGGGAGAACTCTTCCGGGTTGACGGGCTCGAAGGTGCCTTCTTTGACATCCAGATCCACCAGCAGGCCGGTCTTTCCCGGGACGACTACCTCGGGGATGCCGCCGACCTCGGAGGCTACGACTGCTGTCTCACAGGCCATGGCCTCGAGGTTGATGATGCCGAATGGCTCGTAGACGGATGGACAGCAGAACACGGCGGCGTGGGAATAAAATTGGATCACCTCGTCGCGCGGCAGCATCTCTTGAATCCAGATGATGCCCTCGCGATCTGCACTCACATCAGACACGCGCTCAGACATCTCCTGGGCAATCTCCTTCGTATCCGGTGCGCCCGCGCAGAGGACGACCTGTAGGGAGGGATCGATGTAGGGGATGGCGTTGACCAGGTGGATGATGCCCTTCTGGCGGGTCACGCGGCCGACAAAGAGCACGTATGGGCGGCTGACATCCACCCCACGCCTTTCCAGGGCGTCCGTCTCCGAAACCTCGTGGTACTGCTGCAGGTCGATGCCGTTATGGATGACGTGCACCTTCTCCGGCTCGACCGAGAAGAACTCCAGCACGTCGTTCCGTGTTTCCTCAGAGACCGCGATGACGGCGTCGGCCCCCTCGATGGCGGTTCGCTCCATCCAACTGCTGAGGTGGTAGGCGTTGCCGAGCTGCTCGACCTTCCAGGGGCGGAGAGGCTCCAGCGAGTGGGTTGTCACGACAAGGGGAACGTCCCACAGCTTCTTCGCGATGACGCCGGCCATGCTGGTGTACCAGGTGTGACAATGAACGACGCTGGCATCGAGCGTGTCCTTCGCCATGGCAAGGTCGCGATAGAAGGCATCCAGCGCGCCGCCGAAGCGGGGATCGGTGTTCTGCTTGGCCTCGGGCCACCCCTCGTATCCCTTGACCTGCAGGTTATCGAATTGTCTATCCTCGCTCCCGAAGTATCGAACCTCGACCGGCACGAGCTTCGCCAACTCGCGACTCAGGTATTCGACGTGGACACCTGCTCCCCCATAGACATTAGGCGGATACTCGTTGGTAAAGAACGCGACTTTTTCAAGCGCTGGCATGGAGGCCCCCCTTTTGCGTGGCAATCAAGCACAAGCTGGTGGGCCGATTGTAACGAATTTCTTGGGAAAGGGCTATCAGGGGGTGTTGCATGTTGCATATTGCATGGTGCGTGGTGCGTGGTGCGTGGTGCGTATTCGAGTGATGTTCGCGCTTTGCGCTTTACGAGTTTAGATGAATGGGCTCGGCTCATTACACAAGACGGGGCTGAGCTTACGGCTGCGCACCCGAGGGTTGGTC
>JALZCF010000578.1 GCA_030863245.1 Chloroflexota bacterium | reverse complement strand
CTTCTCTTCAGGTCACACATCCACTGTGCTAGCTACGTTAGGTATCAAAACCTTGCTCGCCCCGGTAGAGGCGGGACTTCCGTTGCGGAAATGTCTACCAGCAATGGCAGACAATAAGCGCTTGCTCAGACCCTTCTAACGGTTTTCTAACGATCCAGCCCTATGATGGTTGTTACGAAAGTGTTTTTCTGTTATCCAACCTCAACCCTATAGAGCCAAAAGAGAAAGTTGGATACTACGCGTACCTCTAAGGAAACGGTTGGCAGCCTGAGCGTTGGCAGAGGGCAACTCACAGTGAGGATATTTCATCATGCAAACAGAGAGAAACTTAGTGGATTATTGCCTGGAGTATATCTTTACCTGCACCTGGACTGTCACCGAAGCGATCCTCGGTCCTTGCCCGCAAGGGTTCCGGGTCAACACCTATGTCACGCAAGGCGAGGTAACCGGTCCCAAAGTGCAGGGAACGATCCGGCCCGGAGACGGCAACTGGGCTACGCTACACAGCAATGGGGTGATAAGCGTCGACTATCGCTTAACGTTCGAAACCCACGATGGGGCCTTGATTGGTGCCGCCTGTATCGGTCGGGTTGACGTTGGCGAGGATGCCGCTGAGAAGAGTGCGCGCGGCGAGGCGTTGCCGCGCTTTCGTGCGCTTCGGTGGGGCATCCATTGTCACACCGCGCACCCCAGCTACTTGTGGCTCAACCGTGTGCATTGCCTGGGCATCGGCCAGTTCGATAGTCAGCACGACGAACTGACGGTGGATGTCTATATGGCCTTGTAAGACACAGGTGTGAGAGCTGGATCAAGTGCATACCGAGGCGAAGCAAGCGGTTTATCCCTCCGGCGATAAAGAGAGATATAATACTGCGAGATACTACTGGGAGAATGAGGAGTGCCGGATGGCTTTACCCACCGGGACCGTGACGTTTTGCTTTATAGATGTGGTCGGCAGCACAATGCTCTGGGAGCAGTACCCAGATGAAATGCGGGAGGCGATGGAACATTACGATGTACTGGTGGAGGGGATCGTAGCAGCTCATGGCGGGCAGGTCGTCAAGGAGCGCGGCGAGGGCGATAGCCACTTCGCCGTCTTCGCACGCGCCTCAGATGCCGTTGCTGGGGCTGCGGCTCTCCAACAAGCCCTCGCGGCCGAGGTGTGGCCGCTGCCGGTGCCACTACGCGTCCGCCTAGCGCTGCATACCGGCGAGGCCGACCTGCGGGCAGGCGATTACTACGGCTCCGAGGTTAACCGTTGCGCGCGCCTGCGCAACCTGGCCCATCCCGGTCAGATCCTCCTCTCCCTGGCCACCGTGCAGTTGGCACGCGATAGCCTGCCCGAGGGCGTGACGCTCCAAGACCTGGGCCAGCATCGCCTCAAAGACCTCACACGCCCGGAGCAGGTCTTTCAGCTGGTCGTGCCCGGCCTGCCAGTCGACTTTCCACCCTTGCAGAGCTTGGGCACCCGGCCCAATAACCTGCCCATTATGCCAACGCCCCTTATTGGGCGCGAGCAGGAGGTGGCGATGCTGACGGCGCTGCTGGGCCAGGGAGGTGTGCGCTTGGTGACGGTGACTGGGCCAGGTGGGATGGGCAAAACGCGCCTCAGTCTACAGGTCGCTGCCAACCTCCTCGACGACTTTATTGACGGCGTCTTCTTTGTGGCCTTGGCACCGGTGAGTGACCCCGACCTAGTCATCTCTACGATTGCCGAAACCCTCCACGTACAAGAGAGGGGCGCTGCGCCCTTGCGCGAGACCTTGCAAGCCCACTTACAGGACAAACAGCTCCTCCTTGTGCTCGACAACTTTGAGCAAGTGATGGAAGCGACCCCGCTGGTTGGTGAGTTGCTAAGCACCTGTCCCGACCTGAGGGTGCTTGTCACGAGTCGCGAGGCGCTCCGGTTGCGCGGCGAGCGAGAATACTCTTTGCCGCCCCTTCCACTGCCCGAGCCGACACAGGAAGCCAGTAGCGGTGCAGAGGTGGTGGCCGCCTTCTCCCACTATGCCGCCGTAGAGTTGTTCGTCGAACGCGCGCAGGCCGTTAAGAATAGCTTCACCCTCACCCCGGATAATGCCCTGACCGTAGCGGAGATCTGTCGCTCCTTGGATGGCCTGCCGCTTGCCATTGAGCTGGCGGCTGCCCGCAGCAAGCTCTTCTCGCCTCAAGCACTTCTGGCACGCTTGACCGATGCAGCCAGCGGCACCCTTAACTTGTTGAAGGGCGGCGCACGCGACCTGCCAACGCGCCATCAAACCCTGCGAGACACGATCGAATGGAGCTATAACTTGTTGGATGCGCGCGAGCGGGCCCTCTTCCGTTACCTGGCCGTCTTCGTGGGTGGCGCCAGCTTTGAGGCGATTGAGGCTGTCTGCAACCGGGAGGGGGACCTGGTGCTGGACGTGCTCGACGGTGTAGCCTCGTTGGTTGACAAGAGTCTATTGCGTCAGACGGAGCAGGCCGAGGGGGAGCCGCGCTTCTTCCTGCTACGTACCATTCAGGAGTACGCACTCGAACAGCTTGAGGCACGTGGCGAGGCGCAGGCCGTGCGTCACGCATACGCTGCCTACTATCTCGACCTTGCCCAAGCGGCTGAGCCCCACCTGCGTGGGGCGGAGCAGGCCGTGTGGCTGAAGCGGCTGGAAGCGGACCATGACAACCTGCGCGCGGTCCTGCAATGGTCGCTCGAGCAGGGGGACGCAGAGACGGCAGCACGGCTTGCGGGGGCTATCTGGCGCTTCTGGCAAACCTATGGCTACATCAGTGAGGGGCGCGCTTGGCTAGAACGCGCGTTGCTCAACGGATCATCCCCGGAATCGAGCCTACCGAGTGCTGTACGGGCCAAATCCATGCTTGGGGCCGGTGTCCTAGCCTGGATGCAGGCGGATCACGCACATGCAATGGCGCTGTTCGAGAATGGGCTGCACTTGTTTGAAGAATTGGGTGACAAAGGTGGCATTGCCACTATGTACGGTAATCTAGGCGTGATCGCCATGGATCGCGGCGACTACGATCAGGCGTTGCAGTTGATGGAGGAGAGCCTGATGCTGCGCCGCGAATTGGGGGACAAGTGGGGCATGAGTATCTGCCTGAATAACCTGGGCGCGGTCGCTGGTCGGCAGGGCGACCAGGAACGTGCCCAACGCTACTACGAGGAGAGCCTGGCGCTCAGCCGGGAACTGGACGACAAAGGGATGGTGGCAATCCAACTCGCCAATCTAGGGGCTGTGGCCGATGATCAAGGTGACTACCAACGAGCGCTAGACTTGCACCAGGAAAGCCTGACTCTACGCCGGGAGCTAGGTGAGAAATCGGGCATTGCCCGTTCGCTGCTCGGGTTGGGTCGGGTAGCCTTCAAGCAGCACAACACGGCCCAAGCCTGCCGCTATTATCGGGAGAGTTTGGCGCTTGGCCGCGACCTGGGTGATAAAGAGACGATTGTTGATTGCCTTGAAGGATTTGCCTTGGTGGCCTCAACACGGGAACCTTCCGTGCGCGCCGCACGCCTGTGGGGTGCCACCGCAGGGCTACGCGAGGTGCTGGGTGTCCCATGGCGACCGGTCGCTCGGGCCGAGTATGAACCCTACATCATGGCGGCCCAGCAGCGAACGGATGACAGCGCCTGGGCAGATGCATGGGCCGAGGGGCGGCAAATGACGTTGGAGCAGGCGATTGCCTATGCCCTCGACGAG
>JALZCF010000605.1 GCA_030863245.1 Chloroflexota bacterium | reverse complement strand
GTCGCGTAGTGACCACCCAGCCATCACACGGGACGTTTTGCTGAGCCTGATGCGGGTTACTATAGCAGGTGGGGGTTGAAAAAGTGGGGGAAGGGGTACGGTGATAGCTACCGATTGCCGAGACTTGCGCCGCTTCTACCTCTTCCAATCCCTATACCGCTCGCGATGGGAGTTCCCGCCGCCGGTTATCCCTGGCATTGGTCCGTCTACCGCTGGCTCCAAGGCGAGACTGCAACTATCGAGCGCATCGCCGATCTAGACCAGTTTGCGACCACGCTGGCTCAGTTCCTCATCGCCCTCCAGCGGATCGATCTCGCTGGAGGGCCGTCCCCTGGACCGCACAACTTTTTTCGCGGCGGTTCGCTGATGGTTTATGACACCGAAACTCGGGACACAATTGCCGCCTTAGCCGGCCAGATAGATGCCGGCGCCGCAACCACGGTGTGGGAAGCCGCCCTCCAGGCCACCTGGCACGGCTCACCCGTCTGGCTCCACGGCGACATGGCTGCGGGAAATCTGCTGGTCAACAGGGGCCGGTTGAGTGCCGTCATCGACTTCGGGTGTTCGGGCGTGGGCGATCCTGCCTGCGACGTGACGATTGCGTGGACGCTCTTCTCCGGGGAAAGCCGGGAAGCGTTCTACGCAGCGCTTCCGATCGATAACGCAACCTGGGCGCGCGGTCGTGGCTGGGCGCTGTGGAAGGGCCTGATCACCCTCGCCGAATACATCAACAATAACCCCTCCAAAGCAGCCAAGGCCCGCCGCGTTATCGATGAAGTGCTTGCCGATCATAAGCACACGGTTTTGCGCTAGATGGGCCGCGCGGCTTATCATGGTGAACAAGGTGAAAGCGCTCGGCGCCAAAAAGCTAGCAAGTGGGAGAGGAATACGTTGACCGAGGGCAAGCGATACAGTGTTGGGGTGATGAAAGTACAGGTGGGCGAGGAGCCGCGCCCCGAGTTTCACAAGACCGTCGAGGCGGCAACCAAGGAGGTGGAGGCCCGCCTTGCCGGCGAGACAGAGCAGCTCCGCTTTGAGATCTTCGAGTTCTCCGGTCCCCACCTCTCGCCCGAAGCGGGTCGCTACTCCCCGCTCGACTTCCTCCAGATTGGGCTGACGGAAAAACTGGAGCGCGCTATTCCCTTCCTGCTCGTGGTCACCGACGTGGACCTCGCGGCGCAGCTTCATACCTACGCGCTGGCGCTACCCAGCCAGCTCACCAACATCGCTGTCCTCTCCACCAAACGCCTCTCACCCGGCTTTTGGGGGCGGGGCGAGGACAACCATGTGACGAGTGAGCGCCTGCAGGCCCTGATGCTCCACTCGTTGGGCCATCTACTCAACCTGGGCCACAGCTCCGACCCTGCCAATGTCATGTACGATTTTGAGAAGGTGGAGCACTTGGAGCGCATGCGGAACCTGACCTACGACCAGGTCGCCTCGCTGCAGCGTCACCTACCGCTTGCCGCACGGGAAGAGGTTGCCTATCAGAAACGCTGGGCCTTCGTTTGGGAACAGATACGGGAAAATTGGGGCCTCATCTGGCGCGCCGTGCGACGGGCCAACCCCTTGCGCCTGGTGTTGCGCCTGCCTACCATGCTCACCGCCGCCTTCTCGTTGCTGATCGCCCTCTTCTTCACGCCCGACACCTGGGACGCGGTGGGGGCCATCGGTGTGCTGCCGCTCACCTTCTTCTCCCTGCTATCCATCCTCACCGCGGCCGGTCTCCTCTACAGCGCCTTCGGTCTGGATCCTGGCTCAGTACGCAAGCAGGGCATGGCGGAGGCAACGGTTGTCAGCGCCACCGCCACCCTGCTGACCCTCCTCCTCACCTCGTTCGTGCTCTACGGGGTCTTCTTCCTCCTCGGGGCCGGCAGTGCCGCCATCTTCCTGCCGCCCGAAGCGACGAACTGGGCCAGGGCGGACGCCGATCTCCCCGTGCCGGAAGAGGTCCAACTCGGGATGTTTTTGGCGGCAATGGGCGTCATCGGCGGCTCGCTCGGTGGCCGCGCCGATAGTAAGAAGGTCGTGCGCACTGTCCTCTTCCTCGATGAGGAGGCGTGAGGTGGAGGAACCTATATACGAGTCGTATCAACCATCCGGCGCCCCCTCTGTTATCAGCAGGTGCCCTTACACCGGGATCAGCAATTCTTGCCCGGGATGAATCAGCGCTGGATCTTCGATCCGATCTTGGTTCGCCGCCAAGATATCACGCCAACGATTAGCTGTACCGTAGCAACGTTGAGAGATGGCAGA
>JALZCF010000585.1 GCA_030863245.1 Chloroflexota bacterium | reverse complement strand
ACCGGACAGGCAACACAACGGATCGCATCTTCGTGTTCCCTATCATCAATGGCAACACCTTGTTCGCGGACGGCAAGCAGGTGGTTGCGTAATTCGTCTCGATCTGTGATCGTTCGTTCTGTATGGTGATTGAGCTCTACGGAGGAGAGATAATGATGGAGTTGCTCGGGCGGCAAGTAGGCAAGCAGAACTTTACCGACACCAGTGCAGTACGCGGGTCCGCGCTTGCCCACCGCTGAGTACATTCGTACGGGTCTCTGGCTCTCCCGTTTGTCAAGGTAGACGACCTCGTCGTGATCCAAGACGGCGAGGTGAACCGTCTCATTGCAAGTAGCCGCTAGTTCATCCATCGTTCTTTTCGCCTGCTCGATCACAAAGAGGCGTTGCGTAACAGCATGCGCCAGTTCAAAGATCTTCAGCCCTGGCTCGTACTCGCGGCTATGCTCGTTCTGCTCGACGTACCCGCACTCCATCAACGTACGTAAGAGACGATGCGTGGTCGATATCGCTAATCCACTCCGCTCAGTCGCCTCTTGTACGGACAGCGGATGTTCAGCCTTGCAGATAATCTCAAGTAGATCAAGTGCACGAGCCACCGCTCGCACGACAGTACCTGTTCCTGATTCCGACACTGTTGTTGCCTTCTATTTCACCACGCGGAATGATACTTCACTGAGTGGATCAGGACTAACAGTATAACAAGTCCGCGTACTGGCGTCAACAGCGGAGTGCGGAGTTCGGGGAGCGGGGAACGGGACGGCGTGTGGGGTGTCAGAGTGTGATGGTGTCGGGGTGTAATAGCAGTTGATACTTCGCTTTGCACCCCGTATTCTGCGGCTTATAATGGCTCCATGACAAGCTTGAAGGGAGGATGGGTATGACCGATAGATCGTATCGCTTTGAAGTAGGAGCGTTCGAGTGTGTTGCGATCAGTGATGGGAGCTTGAATTATCCGCTTGAAAGCATGTTCGCGAATGTACCGAGGGAGCAGGTTGAAGCGGTCCTACAGGAGAAGGGTTTGCCGACGGCGCATGTCACGACGCCGTACACGATCTTGTATGTGAATACAGGGCAGCACCGCGTGATGGTCGATACAGGAGCAGGCAACCTGGCAGCCAATGCAGACAAGGTATTCCCAAGTGTGGACAATTCCGCCTCTGTGACCGGGACGTTGGTCGAGAACATGCGAGAAGCGGAGATTGAACCCGCCGACATTGATACGGTTATCATCACGCATGCCCATCCTGATCACGTTGGCGGGACGCTCGACCATCAGGGCAACCTTGTTTTTGCCAACGCACAGTACTATGTCCCCCGTGCGGAATGGGCCTTCTGGACCTCGGATACGGCCGCGGCGCAAGCGTCTCCCATGATGGCTCATGTAGCGCGCAACAATCTGCTTGCGCTAGAAGGCCGAGTCACGCTCGTCGATGATGCATTGGAGATTGTGCCTGGCATCGAGGTCATCGAGACAGCAGGACACACACCCGGACATATCGCCCTGTCGATTTCCTCAAATGGCGAGCAATTGCTGCACATTGCCGATGTAGTGCTCTATCCCCTTCATTTGGAACACCCCGACTGGGTCCCCGTCTTCGACATGCAGCCAGCGCAGGCGGCTGCCAGCAAGCACCGTATCTTCGATCAAGCGGCAGAGACCAAGGCGCTGCTGTTTGCCCACCATTTTCCGCCTTTCCCGAATCTGGGATACGTTACGCGCCAAGGGGAAGGATGGCAGTGGAGTCCGTGGAACGGCTCGTATAGGGAGGAGTGAGCAGGGTGTGGGGGTGTGATGGTGTCAGGGTGTAGGGGTGTAACGGCAAGTTGCGGTTGGACGGTTGATTAGCCAGGAGACGGGGTAACCAAAGGTCTTGACACAAGAGGAGTAGTTCCAGAACTGCTCCTCTTATTACTCTACCATCGGCGGCTCCTGACCGGAGACCGCGATGGAGGGCAGCATGAGGTTGAGAAGGCTCGTCTCCGTGGCCTACAGCGGCTCGAGCAGGGTTTGCAGTGGCACAGCGCGCCCATCGGGAATCTCGACGCGCAGCTAGGCCTGGGTATCGCTGCACTTCTCAATAATGAGTCATATCATGAGGGTGCCTCACGTTGGTAGGTGACGGGTAATGGCCAGTGGATCGTGACCAAAGGAGGGTAGACAATGCGGCTGGATTATCTATGTGACATGGCCGCACCGTATTTCATGAGGGCAAGGGCGGGCAGCTTCTGACAGCGACGTTTGAGGCGGAAGCGGAGCCCTACCAGTGGCTTAACAACACGTTCTGTGTCGTGGAGGGGGTGATTGATGCGGAGAAGCTCAGCATGCGGGCGCGCGTTTACGCCTGCGTCAATGAGTTACTTGAGTAGAGTCGTGACTCGAGCGCTGCAAGGGGCTTATACGAGCTCACGTGCGGCGGACCCCACGCCCGAACCGCGTCTTCAAGCCTAGCACGCGAGACACCTTTATGCGAGAGGAAGGTAAGGAGGAGCACTTCATGATGTTGCGTGAACCCGGGTCTCCTGGCTAGCCATCAGGGCGATGTTGGGCTAGCATCCCAATCATGTAACCATCCGATTCCAAACGAAAGGGGAAGGCCCGTGCATCTCGACCAGACCTTGGTGGACGCGGCGATTGAGCAGCTCGAAGAACGTTTCCCGGAGGCGGAAGGGATCGCGGCGGCGGCCTACACCGCAGAGGGCGACCTGCTCACGAGCGTCTTCTTTCAACCGCAGTGGGGTGGGGGCGGCTTGTGCGCGGAGACCGGGGCGATTTGTGAGGCGCACAGACGAAACCAACGGCTTACGGCGATCGTGTGTGTCTCTCGGCTCTTAGGCGAGCATCCCATCGTGATTCTAACGCCCTGCGGAATCTGCCAGGAGCGCCTGTTCCACTGGGGGGAGTCGGTCGAAGTCGCCGTTCCTCACCCCACCGATCCCTCCCGCTGGGTCGCCAAAACGCTCAAGGAGATCCAGCCCTACTACTGGGTCAACGTCTTCCAGTCGGAATGACACTGGTTCAAGCCTCGTACGGTTAATCGTTTCGATCAGGGCTGCTCATTCCTCGTCTCGGCCAAGCAGCTCTCTAATCCGCTCTTCCAACCGATCCAGATCCCACCTCCCCTGGTCACGTACGATAGAGCGCAACATGGGATTGACATGACTGAGACTATCCAGGATATCGGCCAGCAACTGTTGCTGTTCGCGGCTTCTTGTTATCTCGGTAGGTGTCTCTGCCATATCGCCTAGGATGGCTCCTTCCGACCGCGAAGCGACGAGGGGTGCGCTCAGGCCCTCTATGTAGACGTATGTGCGCTTACCCGGACCTCGTCCTTCCTCGATCGGTTCCAGCCCCACAATACTTTCGGACCTAAAGTACTTGCCGTAGCCCAGCGCCACCATCAAGTGTGGTTCGATTCGCATCCTCTATCCTCCTGTAGGAACTATTGTTGCCCACAAAGAGTATACCAAACTCACCGTTATCAGATGAACGGGGTTACGCCATTCTCAATGGAAGTCGTTATCAGTGGCTCAAAGCAGCGCGACTGATAGGCCGGAACGGTATCCAATGGCTCACCTGATGAGGCGCTATTGCGCGACCATCGCGCCATCGACGGGCATCGCCACGCCTGTCACAAAGGATGCCTCATCCGAGCAGAGCCTGACCATCACGTCGGCGACTTCCTCTGGCTGGCCCAGTCGCCCAATCGGCTCCATGGCCGTCAGCTGGGCCAAGGCTTCCGCGTTATCCGCTGTGTAGCGCTCGATCATCGGGGTCCCGTCTCCTCGCCCCCTTCTGGAACGATGTCCGAGACGACCACCTTCGCCCCATCGCACGCGAAGGCGAGGGCGCGCAAAAACTGCCAAAACGTCCAATTTGCACACTCAAACGTCCAATTTGCACACTGGATGGGCCGGTAGGGGCGATCCAGTACGGTCGCCCCCGACGTTGATGTGCCGCGTCCGTGGGATAACGTAGTGCACCATGAGAGGAGTTGTTTGGGAATCGTGACTGAGACTAGAGGTAGAGCGTCAGTTGTTAATCTCCAGTCTCCAGTCTCCAATCTCCGATTCCCGAGAAGTTCCCTTGGTTCTGCACTAGGGCGTCCAGATGCGTACGTCTGGATAGAAGGCCTGGAAGGCGAACCAGAAGTGGTTGGCGTGGGGTACGATCTCGAGTTGGGTGCCTTCGAGCGGGCCCTCCACTGCACGACCTGTGATGTCCCAGAGTGAGCCGGTTTCGACGTCGACGATCTGTCCATCACGTTTCTCGAACGTGAGGCGCTCACCTTCCACGACAGGATCGTAGGCAACAGCGCTTCCTACCGCTTCGCTCTGTTCAATGCGGGAGCTGTCCAACGCGGAAAGGGTTTCGGGGGCGTAGAGGACCGCGAGCGGCTGCCCGCCAACCTCGTCGTTCGCCGCGCCGACCTCCTCCAGAGTCGAGAAGGGGTAGGCGACGGCCTCATCCCCGACCGTCACCCCGACGACCCGTTCCATAGCAGGCAGGCGATCGTCGATCTCGCCACTGAAGAGGAAGGGGCGGTTGCCGAGATTATCATAGTTCACATAAGGATTGGTCCCGTAGTCACGGAAGTGTCCGGTCTCCCGCGAGAGAACCTCCCCATCCGGATAGGCCTGACGGAACTCCTCGAAGCTGAGGATGCTGGCGGGCAGAAAGCTGAGTCGCTCGCCGGCCAGTTCACCCACGATGGCCTCCCCGGTCACCTGTTGCCACAGGCTCTCGGTCTGCCGGTCCCACATCACGAGGTCGGAGTTGCGCAGGAGCCCGCTGGTGCCGAAATCGAGGGTCCGTCCGCCCAGCTCCCGATCGAAAGCCAGTGCCGTGTTGCAGAGCGGGCAGAAGGTTACGGTAACCGGCTGTCCCCCGACCTCGTCATTCACGATCTCGTGCCACATCAGAATTGCCAGGGGATAGGCACGGGCCTCCCCCTCATGCTCGAAGAGGACTACCGGCTCATCCTCGGTGAGATACTCTGCTGCCTCCTCGATCGATACAAACCTCGGATTGTCGATCGGCGGAATACCATCGCGTGGCGGCCCACCACTGAATAGCTCGTCGAGGGGAACAGTGTGCTTGGACCAATCCGTCTCCCAGCTCCCCACGCGCGCTGCCAGACGTGGCGGCGGTCCTGCTTTCTCCTCCAAAAGCTCCTCCTCTTCTACTTCCTCGATTACGTCTTCCTCGCTTTCCTCGGTCCCTTCCGGAACGCTTGTCACGCTCGGTTCCTCCTCAACCCCTTGCTCTATCTCGCTCTGCTCAGCTGTCGGCGATGGTGCTTCAACCGCCAGCGCGCCCGCTCCGTCCTCTGCTGCCCCCGTCGCGTCACAGGCAACGAGCAGTAACACAAGCAGAATCCAAATCCCCGATGACCACCACATCTCCTTCTCCTCTCGTGTCCACCTAGAACCAGAGATCCAACCTGGTTCCCTCGTACCATTATCTTAGTCGACCAGGGCTGGTTCGTTTGTAACAGGCCTTACAGGGAAGGGAGAGTGCGGAATGCGGAGTGGAGACTGGAGCCTGGAGACTGGAGACTATTGATCAGGGGGGAGCATGAGGTGGTGGCTGGCAGGGCCAAACGGCCAACCACAAGGGCACGAAGAACACCAAGACGTCGCGAAGCGCCTTCGTGAATCCCTTGTGTCCTTCGTGTCTTAGTGGTAAGTCCGTCGTCCGTTACACCCCCACACCCCACAGCCGTTCCACTGATCACTGACCACTAACCACTAACCACTGCCGTTGCGCTCGCGTGCGGCGGCGACGAGGGCTCGGAAGAGGCGCATGTGGCGTTCATCTTGAGGGGCGCGTTCGGGGTGCCATTGTACAGCTATCATGTAGGGG
>JALZCF010000583.1 GCA_030863245.1 Chloroflexota bacterium | reverse complement strand
AGGTATCGGTGGCGGCGAAGTAATCGCCCTCGTGCAAGCGGCGCGAGCCCGCCGGCCGCGCGACATCCAACTGGCCGGTGTGGACCAACCAGCAGATGAGCTCGACAAAGAAGAAGCGGCAGACCTGCTCATGAACATGACACAGACTCTGATAGGGGCGCGAGCCGTAGGGGGAAAGAGGGCTCGTCGGCGGGGGCGACGGGCGGTGGCTCAGGCACAATTTCGACTTGCTCGGGCGGCGGTTGTTGTAAGACCAACCAACTGAGCGCTACCATCTGCAGCACGAGATGACGATCAAAGCTGTGCCACAGGCGGGCCGGGTAGTCGCCGAGGCCGGTCAAGCCTTTGCCATCTTGATAGTCGCGTTCAATGCAGGGGCGGCGATGGGCCAATTCGGCCAGGCGCGCCAAGGCGGTATCGGGGGGCAGGTTGCTCCAGTAGTAGGCCTGGTCGCCCGGATGGCCGGGCAGCGGTCGTTCCGCCAGCAGCCACCCTTCGGGCCCTGTCTCATCTTGATGGACGCGGCAGGCGCGCAAAGCGAGAAACTGTTTACGCAACGGACCATCTTGCCCCTGGTGCCAGCTGATGGTCTGCCAGGCGTCCGCCGGTTGGCGCGCCACCAGCTCATCGGTCCGATAGAGCGGCGCCTCCGCCTCCCGCTGGGCGGCCAGGGCGATCTCGCTCGGTAGGCGCACGCGCCAATCGCACGCCACCGCTACCACATGGGGCAGCGCGCGCGCTTCCAGCCCGCGCAGAAAGGTCGGATTGCTGCCGTAGGCGCTATCGGCGCCCACCGTCGCAAAGGGCACGCCTGCCGCCTGCGCCTCATCGATCAGCTCAAGCGCGATCGCAGGTTTGGTCTGGAACGGGATCTCGTCAGGGATCTGCGCCTCGTGACGGCGCTGGGAGTCATCACACCAGCTCTCCGGCAGATAGAGGCGACCCACCACCGGCCAGGCAAAGTAGGGGTCGGCATAGCTGGCCGTGACCACCACTTGACAGTTGGTGACTTTGCCCCATTCGCCACAGTACTGGTGGGCCACGCCGACACACTTACTGCCTTTACGGGGCAGGCCCGTGTCATCGAGCAGCAACATGCCATCGCCCGCGGTGGCCTCGGCACTCATCATACCCAAGCGTTGGCGGTTGAGGGCGCTTTCATCCCACGGGGTTTGCCCCAGCAAGCGGTAGACACCGGCTGGTTCAAGTCCCGCCACCGCCTCGGCGACGCCGACTCCGCTTTTGCGCGCCACATCGCTTAACACGCCACTGAGGTAGCGTTCGAGCGTGCGAAAGCTCTCGACGCGCCGGAAGTGGCGACGGTAAGGGCGCAGAAAGGTTTTCAATTCGGCAATCGGATAGGGGGAGACGCGTAGCTTTTCCATCTTATTTACCTCCACCCCCAGTATAGCATGCTTTACCATAAAAATGTAGTAGTATTAGAGCGGTATGTCTACGTGTCTACGCGTCTACACTTAGCGCTGCGCTGCCTTGGCTACAAAACGGTGATGCACATCACACACCACTAGGACCGGCAAGCGCCACCGCGATTTTGAATGGCAGTCACGTAGGGGCGAGGCAACCAGATTGGGGGTGGTTAGTGTAAGGGAGGTGGGGGCCAGTTGCCTCGCCCCTACGGGTTGGCATGTGTTGGCGTGTGTGCGGGAGCGGGTGAATATCCGTCGTCTATTGTCGGTGGTCCCCTACTCGTTGACGGTAGAGCCTCTCGTCCACCACACCTGCCATACGCTCGGTATTGAGCATACCTCCGAAGAAGTGATTCAGCCGTTGGACTTGCCTAGCCGGCTCAGCCAGCACGTCATTGTAGTTGACATACAGGACATCGACGTTGGGTTGTGTTTCCAGCCACGCTGTCGTCTGTTTTAGATGCTTTTCGAACATCGCGGCCATTTGTTCATCGTCTACGCCGGAGCCCGCTTCGCCGCGCCGGCTAAGCATCCGCTGCTGGGAGGCGAGGATCTCGCTCATCTCGCGTCGCATGAAAATGACCTTGTACTGATGAGTATCCGGCAGGTGCTTCAACAGCGCCGAGATGACTTTGACCGCCTTGCCCTCTGCCTCCGAGAGCCACGCCTGATCTCCCTTATCCAGTTGTTTGACACGTTCGAACTCATAGTAGCCTTTCGGGTTGTCGGCGTCGGCCTCGCGAATCTCGTCCGTTAAGGGTTGAATGCCTCCCGCCTCTAGCATCTTCATCATCATGGAAGTGCCGGAGCGGGGTAGGCCGGAAACGACAGCGACCTCCTGCGTCTCTCTCTTGAATAATCTTCTGATAAAGCTCATCCTGTTCCTGGTTCCTTATCCGCTTATTGCGTCGTTCGACTCTTCCCATGGATCACAAGGCGCACCATGTCTGACCCAGCGAGATTATGGGAGTGGCCCGAGACGGTGTCAACTTATCGGCCGCACAACGGTTCGCTTCCTCGCTACAATCCTCCCTAACCTCTTGAATTTCTCTAGAAGCACGTTTAAGGAACGATAAGTCGTTATACTTGATAGGAGGAATGAATGACCGGGAGGTGGCTATGGACTATGACCAAGCGGCTGGGCAATTGCTCCGCCACTTCCGCCGTGAGCACGCCCTGACCCTGGAGGAGGCATCCACCCTATTGCATGTCTCCGTGCCCATCTTATCACGCAAAGAACGTGGCCAAGTAACCATCGACCGCCTGGATATCCGCTTCGCTATCAAAGGCTACCAACTCACCCCTTTAGAAGCCCAACTCCTCTGGTCGACCGCCGGCCTCCTACCGGATCCCCCACGCTCGGGTGACGAACAAGAGAGCACCCTAGAGGCGATGGCCCAGCTCCTCCCACTGCTTCCCGGTCCGGCCTATATCCGAGATGAGTACTGGTACCTCTGCGCTTGGAACGGTGGGCTGGAAGCCATCTGGCGACTACGTGACCTGCCGGAACGGCCGATCCACGTCATTATTGACGGCGCCTTTTCCCCAATCTAGCAGCAGAAACTTGGTCCCCACTGGAGGAGCACCTCTCGCTCGTGCTCTACTTCTTCTATCACCAGGCACGCGCTGTCGCCCACGAGCCCTCCTTTCTGGCGCTGCTTGACTCGCTCCGTGCACGTCACGGCGACGCATTCACCTCGAGGTGGCAGCAGGTCGAGAGCGGGGCAACACTTCCGGACGTGCTTCCGCAGGCAGAGACAGGAACCGTCACCATCATGCATCGGACGGTCGTCGGCGAGATCGACTATCTGATCTCGAGGGCACTCCAGCACTTTCCCCACGGATACCAACTGCTCCTCTACACCCCCTTGGGCCCCGACAACCAGCAGCGTCATCGCCAACTCGAGGCTACCATTGACCCGGAGCCCCTCTACTGGCCCAACTCGATATAGATGATCCCGAATCTCAATTCTGCACGTTGATCCAGTACTTGCCGGCACCGGCATTGAAGCCTTGGCTGTTATGCTCACGGGTTTGGAGGTAGATTGTATGGAGACCATTGCTCAGCATGGTCGTATCAAGCGTGACTGTGCCCGAGTAGCAGCCGTCGAAGGCATAGAAGGGCGCCGGCTCTGGCCCGCCGCTGGCCGCCGCAGCATGGAAATCCGGATCCACAAAGCCAAGCGACTGCGCGCTATCGCCGCTACAGCTGGCATGCCCCACCTTGAGCGACAGGGTGCCGCGCACGGTCGGCACGGACTGGCTGAGCGCCGTAAAGAGGCTGTGGTAGTTGTACCAGCCGGCGTTGGCGTAATCCAGCTCATCATACCAGGCGCGATGGATGGGGTTGGGATTAGAGCGATAGTCACTCGAACCGCCGAAATCTAGTTGGCGGTTGTGGGTGAGAAATTGCCGTGTTCCCAGGTCCGGATGGCGCACATCGGGTGAGAGGCGCAACTCGTTGGAGCCGCTATAGGCCAGCCCATCCGCATGCACCGGGAACGGGAAGTAGCCACTACATTCGAGCATGCCGTCGTGATTCATCACCTCGTCCCAGTCGGGTGAGATCTCGCCCGGACGGCAGGTGAGGGCCGGATCGAAATTGATGCAGAACGGCGCGCCGTTGCAGCTAGGATCGCGCGTGCTCGGGTCGGCCCCGTAGAAGCCCCCACGGATCCAGATGAGGTTGCCAGGATTATTGAACATCACCACCCGTACCGTGAGGTTGATATACTGCCCTTCCGTAAAGGTCACACGATTCATGTCTGGCATACACACACCAAGGTGGATGTGGCGCGGCGCCGCCTCCCCGTTCTCGCTCCACCAATTATGCGTCTCGCTCGGCACCGCGGGTGCTATGCAATCGGGGAACAAGCCGTAGGGCGTATCCGTGCTGCTGGGGGTGGGCTGGATGGTTGCGGTGGCACTGGGCTGTGGCGTCTGAGTCGGCGTGGCCGTAGGCGTGCTCATCGATTGAGAAGTCGGCGTCGCGGTGGGGGAGGTCGCGGTCGGGGTGGGAGAGGCGAGGGCCCCCTCCCCGGTAACAATCTCGATGAAAGCGATTTTGGCATTGGATGCCCCGGGAGCGGGTTGGACGGTCAACTTGCCATCGTTCACCGTCACCGGGATATCTGAATACTCATCAAAGTGGTCTTGCCCATCAGGGTCGTCGCGAATGGTGCCTTCGATGTCGACACTGTTGACCTGGTCGGTATAGCTCGGGTCTCCCATCACCACATACACACGATACTCGCCATTCGGCAGCGCCAGTTCCCATAGGTAGCTGCCACCTAGCTGCATGTGGTTCAACGTATCGTAGCGCTGGTCCGGCGCGTTGCTCGAGTTGCGCTCCCGCGTGTTGCCACGGTTATCTGTGTTCCACCCGTACGTATACCCATTCCCCCGCTCGCCATAGGCCAAGCCCTCATCCGCCAGGTAGCCCACCGGTACGCTGCTCGACCCCGTCTGAAAATTGATCTTCACGCTCAGCCCAGCATCCTGGGCGCCTACCTGGAGCGCCAGCACAATCAGGAGGCTACTGGCGATCAGGCCGGCAAACAATAGCCGCCTACTCTGTTGGTGACTCAAACAAAATCCTCCATTAATCACTCAATCTGCTTGAAGAGCAATACCTTATCAAATAAACCAGCTTCACCAGAGAATGTGCTTTGAACGGGGAAGGCGCGACATCCGGGCGCGACGATCCGTTGGCAAAGTACTACCTCTGCCGGTTGCCTCGCCCCGACGCATTGCCTCGTCCGATGGTGAAAAGGATTTTAGAGGAAGCGATAGCTGGTTAACGCGACCGCCACACCAACCTCACCCGTTGGTTGCGACTCTGTACGTACCACAACGCCACGCAGCGCAATACGCGGTACCTCTTGACTAGGAAAACTTGAGAGCCGGACCCGGACAAGAACCTTGGTGCCCAACTCGATAGGCAAATCAAGCAGGAGGTGACAATCCGTTGGGCTGAGGGAAACGAGTATCCCTCGCTGCTCAACTCGCCTGTTGCCTTGTTTTCGACCTTGTACGATTGCTGGATAGCTCCCGTGAATTCGTAACAAGGCACGCTGCTTTGCTTGGTTTGGGTGAGATGTAAAGTCTTTGACTCGACTCCACTCGAAATCCATGTTATATCCCGGTTTTCTCTTAGTCTTACTTGTTTGTTTCATGCATGTTGGGTCGTGACTGAGCCCCCAGGCTCCAGTCTCCAATCTCCAGTCCGCATTCCAAACGCTCACGCAGCACGCTGCGTATTGGCAGCTGCGCTGCTCTCCTGTACGAGTAGCTGCTGCGCGAACTCTTGGAGGGACGACGCTTGGACCGAGAGAACCTGCGCCTGTTCCTCAGGTGCCAGATGGAAGGGCGTACCATGATATCCCATCGCCAAGGCCTCTGCCGGATCGCTCAGTAGTGCGCGGCGAAAGCGTTTCTGTGACACGGCAACCGCCATCAGTCGATTCATTTCGCTAGATGCTTGCATAGTGATTTGCGTGTTCATGACTCTTCCTTGAGATAAGTGGGGCCCGTTGTCGCTCAGCCGGCCGACCCATCGACCAGGTGAACTGGAATGCTCCGAGGGCGAGGAGTACATCTCCGATGCTGAAGGCAACCCGATAGGGCAAGAATGACGGTAAAAGTAGACAGTCAGACAACCACCACAGTTGTGTTGCGGGGCGTGGCAGCACAACATCCTTGTCGATGCGCGCACCGATCTCCCAAGCCTCGACGGGAACGTGAGGCGCTAGCTGAGTGAGAGTCTCAGGGGCTACAGGCATGAGTCCCCCATTCAGAGTGATCACCAGCAGGTTCAAGCCAACCCCGCTGCCCAGCAGCCAAGCACCAGCCTGCTCTCGGTTAAGCCATACAAAGCAGAGGAGAAGGAATTGCGACATAATGAGCACCGCGGCAGCCAGCGCGTTCGGTGTGTCTGCGAATCCCCCCGCATAAAAAATGATTCCCTGCGGGATGAAAGCCAGGTAGACCAACCATAGAGCGCGTAGCTGAGGGAGTTGTAGCGAAGCGCCGCGCAACCTGACACGTACCGAGGCAAGCAGCAAGCCTAAGAGTGCTGGCCATGCTAGGATCATGGTTCAGATACCACCACCACTTGGGGCGGTCGGTGCGCCAGCACCCAGCACAAACAGGATCAAAGTTAGCAGCACAAAGAGCAAGTGAAGCAAACGGGCAGGGATCCGTGCGATGAGGGGGGAAATATAGTGATTCACTGCAGAGCCTCCTATCGTGGGCAAACAGATGAATAAGAGAATTAAGACAGGAGGTATTCTAGCAGAGTACGGTTGAAAAAGTGGGGGAAAAGTCGAGCTAGGCTGGTTTAGCCTGTCAACCTTTTGTACAGCTTCACTGTTTGGGCTGAGGGTCGCACCGCGAGTTCCCCCTGGAGGGCATCCCGGCAGCGCTCGAACTGGCGAGCGACCTCTGCATGGTTCCCCTGTGCCGCGTATACGCGCATCGCAAGGCGGTGTGCCTCCTCGAGCGCGGGATCCGTTTGTAGGGCTACGTTGCAGAGTAACAAGACCTCGTCAAGCTCATTCTGCTCCTGATAGTAAGTAGCTAAAGCGAGCAGGGCATCCAGGTAGCGCTGCTGAAGTATGGCACGCTCCGGCAATGCCCACTCGTCCTGGATAGGAGGAACAAATGGCCCGCGGTAATGTTCGATCGCCGCCTGGAATGCGTGAATGCGCTCCGCCACTCGTTCGGCTGCTGCTGCCGCCTCCAGGTTAGCCAGAAACTCCTCGACATCATACGCATAATCTAGCTTGTAATTGAAGCGATAACGGATACCGTCAAAGACAACGATATCTGCACCCAGAGCACGGCGGAGATAGTAGATGGCCTCTTTGAATCGCGCTTTCTGACGAGCCTGTCTACTTTCCGGCCACAGCAGCTCGGCAAGGGCCTCCTTGGGAATGCCTTGTTTCTGAACCAACAGGCAAAAGAGCAAATCGCGAGCTTTCGACCAGCCCCACTCGACCTCCTTGTCGCCTAGCCGTGCGGTCGCATCCCCCAAGCCCTGGATTTGGATAGTCGGTGGATCGAAGGGGATGGTCACTGCGCGGCGACGCACCAGGCGCCGTTCTTCCTGTACCGTCCCCTCATGCTGCGTCACCTGATCCACGAGCGCCTCCACTTTTGTCCCTGCTGGCGACTCCTCAGACCAGGCACGAAGCGAGTCGGCAACCGTTCGCCCAGCGCTCACTAACAAGTGCATGCTGTCCAACTGGACGGCCAGGCGAAAGGCATGGTCAAGGTGCTGGCTCGCCCTCGCCTCGTCGCCACAAGAACGAAGCGATACCGCTAAGTAGAGGTGCGCCCGTACCGACTCAGGATAGCGCTGCATCTGTTCGAATTGCCCAACCGCCTCACTGAGAAAGTCGATCGCCTCTGGATAACATGCTTCATCGAGGGCGAGACGTCCTGAAGCCAACTGGTGGAGTGCCTGTTCAAGGGAAGAGCCGCCCTCAGCGACCTGCCCATGAGCCGCATCCAAGAGATAGCGCGCCTGCACCACATTCCCTTGAGCCTGCGAGAGGGTGGCCTCTGCAAGAAGCAGGTAGAAGAGTAAGAAGCTCTCATCACAGGTCTCGGCGCACTGTCGAGCCATCCGATAAGCATCCCGCGCCGCAGACAAGCCATCCAATTCCTGATAAATGTCCCCCAAAGTACAAAGAATATAGGCTTCCATCCGGGTATAGCCGCTCGTGCGCGCATAATCGAACGCACGCTCGAGGGCATCGACCGCCTTGAGGTAGTCGCCACGTAAGTGATGCGAGACCGCCAGATCGTTGAGGAGATTCGCAAGCTTTTCTGCGTTATCGGTCTCTTCCAAATACGCCAGCGCTCGAGTGTAATGATCCATAGCCTTGCTGTACCGGCCTCGGTTGAGTTCCGCGGCACCAAGGTCCAGATGCACGTGCGCAACGTTTTGCATCTCCCCTAACAGATCGTACGTCGCAAGCGCCTCCATTAAACACGTAATTGCCTCTTCCGTCTGGCCCAAGTGATACAGACTCATCCCCTTCGCGCGTAGGGCCTCGGCACGAGCCACCTCAAGTCCCTCACGCTCTGCCACCTCAAGGGCTTCTTGCGCGTCAGCCAAAGCAGCGCCGTAATCTCCCACGAAGCGATGTGCCACCGTGCGCCGCAGCAGGCTTCGGGCGAGTTGATCCGATGCTTCTTGTGCACGACTCAGGGAGATGGCGCGTTGCAGCAGAGCAATTCCTTGGACCATCTGGCCCAGTATGACCAGGGCGCCCCCGCGGAGCGAGAGCAGACTTGGGTTCCCGGTCCAACAATCGCGTGGGAGAGCCTCTATCCAACCTGCAAGGGTTTTTGCGCGTCCCCCTTTGAAGAGAGCGGACCCTGCACGCTCGATAAGCTCTACGAGCGCTCTCACATCACCCAGATGTCGGTAGAGGGCGTAGCTCTTCTCCCACTCCTCACGCTTCTCATACCAAGCCGCCAATCGCTGACGGATTTGCTCTGCTTCACAGGGGTGCTCGCTCGTTAGTCGAGTTTGAAGAAAGTCGCGGAAGAGGTGATGATACCGGATCCACGAGCCGCCGGCATCAACGGTTGAGACAAAGAGATTATTGTGCAAGACTTGTGTGATCAGATTGTGCCAATCCCCGCTCTCTCCTAGAACCGCCTCGCACATTTCAGCATTGAACTCTTCGAGGAGGGAGGTGCGCAAGAGGAAATCGCGCACCTCCGGTGATTGCTGATCGAGCACCTGCTGCGCCAAATAGTCGTATAGATCCACCCCAGAACCGCGAGCCACATGCAGTTGGCTTGCCATACGCTGCCCCATGGCCTGGGTAGAGAGGAGTAGCGCTGTAATCCAGCCCTCACTCTCCCAGGCCAGTTCATGCGCCACCGCATCGGAGATCGTTAGCTGATGGTTCTGGAGGAGCAGCGCCTGAATCTCCTCCGGTTGAAAGGCCAGTTCATCAAAGCTCAAGCCTCCCACCTGCGCCTGAGCCACCATCCGTATCAGATCGGGCAGGGGAGGAGGGGTACGAGAGGAGAGAATGAGATGAAAGTTCGTTCCCGCCTGCTGCACCAAGAGGCTCACGAAGCCGTTTACCGCGTCGCTCTCCTCCACGAGATGATAGTCGTCAAGGACCATGATAAAGTGACCACGGATATGGTCCAACGTCTCGTCGACCAGCACGGCAACCACTCGCTCCACGTCCATCTCGTCCGTTATCTCCCCGACCCGAGCCGCAACTCGCTGCCCCACCTCCGGGAAACGCTCCTCTACTGAAGCGATAAAGTGGGAGATAAACCGGCCGAATTGGCTATCGAAGGGGTCCAGCGCGTACCAGCAGAAGGGAATCTCGATCTGATCGATCAGATCCACCAGGAGAGAGGTCTTGCCATACCCGGCAGGCGCCAACAGCAAGACGAGGCGGAAATCCAACAGGTCGAGCATGAGCTCGATCAACCGCGGGCGCGAGAGAAGCTCACGCCGCCGTTGGGGTTGAATTACTTTTGTACGTGTTATAGGGATCTTCATAGCCTAGAACCCCGAGAAAACGAGTGCACAGAGCTTTCCAATATGAAGACTGTACTATTGCACGGGGGGATTACACAGTACGTGACCACAGGGCGCAAAACGGAATCCTCCATATGCACCACACACTGTACTATTAAATATGCAATATGTGTCGACTATTGATACATCGTTTCGCGTCTACCTCGCGAACCGCCAACATCTCGTCTCATGTTCAAGCAGCTGGTAATCTCTCGCTTCCACTGTTAGAGGTGAAGTCCGAAACACCGCCTATGTCCAACAAATATGAGTCAGTCAGCTGACTTTAGCAATTATACAGCAAGAAGTGTTCATTGGCACCGAATCTGTCGCACCCTTGCTGTATAGTATAGACACACGATCCAATGCGTCACACACCTTTATCACGCTATAGAAGCGCAGAAAGAACCGAAAAACCACGATCTGCCAATCTTATGTCAATGTGCCAAAATCGCAATTTTCAGACTAAAAAACCCCGATTTTGGCACATTTGGAACATTCTTCAACCAACCCCTACTACACCATCTTGGCTCCTTCCCATGCCCAAAGCTACCCGTTGCCGATCGACAAACCCGCCCCCCGCTCGCCAGCCCATGTCTCATTTTCACCGTTTCTCGACTAGCAATTCCAGAAGTGGGACATTTGAGACATCGCGCACGCCTCCCAAACCATGTCTCATTGCCGCCATTTTCCGACTGGAATCTCGTGGAAATGAGACATTTGAGACACTCCCAACCCATGTCCCATCTTCCCATTTCTTGCCTAAGATCCGCAAAATGAGACATCTCAATCATTGCCCCTGCCCCCGCTCCCCTTGTCCGGCCGTTACACCCCCATACCCTCACACCCTACAGCCGTCCCGAACTTCGTTTTCCTCCACACTATGCTATAATGACTCGTTATGCAATCAAGGAGGATGATTGAATGTTTCGAAAGATAGTAACCGCCATCTTTGGCGATCCGAATGAGAAGGAACTGCAGAAAGTGCAGCCGCTCGTTGACGAGATCAATGAGTTGGAGCCGGCATATGAGAAGATGACCGATGAGGAGCTGGCTGGCCTCACCGTAGAGTTCCGCCGCGCCCTGGAGCAGGGGGAGACGCTGGACGATCTGCTGCCGGAGGCCTACGCCACGGTGCGTGAGGCGTCAAAGCGGACCATTGGGCTGCGCCACTACGACGTCCAGCTCATCGGCGGCATCGTGCTGCATCAGGGCAAGATCGCAGAGATGAAGACGGGTGAGGGAAAGACGCTCGTCGCCACCTTGCCTCTCTACCTGAACGCCCTAGAGGGCAGAGGGGCGCACTTGGTGACGCCGAACGACTACCTGTCCAAGGTCGGCTGCCAGCTCATGGGTCCGATCTACCACATGCTGGGGCTGAGCGTCTCGGTGATCCAGAGCCAGAGTGACGACGGCGTCTACCAGCCCGCCTTCATCTTCGACCCCGAATACCAGTCGGACGATGAACGCTACCAGCATCTCCGTCCCATCGATCGTAGGGAAGCATACGCAGCGGATATCACCTACGGCACGAACAACGAGTTCGGCTTCGACTACCTGCGCGACAACATGGTGCGTGCCCGCCGCCTGCGCGTGCAGCGCGAGCTGCGCTACGCCATCATCGACGAGGTGGACAACATCCTCATCGACGAGGCGCGAACCCCGCTGATTATCTCGGGCCCGGCCGAGGAGCCGAGCGAGATGTACGGCAAGATGGCGAACATCGTTCGCTCCTTCAAGGGAATCGACCAGCGCACCTACGACGAGCTGAAGAAAGCTGCCGATCTGGGCGACATCGATGCCGAGGAGCAGATCGCCCGCCACCAGTTCGTGATCGACGAGAAGAGCCGTGTGACGACCGTGCTAGAGAGTGGCATCGAGCGGGCCGAGCGGGCGCTGGGCGTCGACAACCTCTACGCTTCGGAACACTTCGAGCTCACGCACTTCCTGGACAACGCGGTGCGTGCCCACGGTCTCTACCAGCGGGACAAGGACTATGTGGTCACCGATGACGGCCAGGTTGTCATCGTGGACGAGTTCACTGGCCGCATGATGTGGGGCCGCCGCTTCTCGGAGGGGCTGCACCAGGCGATCGAGGCGAAGGAAGGGGTCCAGGTGCAGCGCGAGAACATGACCCTCGCGACCATCACCTTCCAGAACTTCTTCCGCATGTACGACAAGCTGGCCGGCATGACCGGTACCGCTGTCACGGAGGCGGAGGAGTTTGCCAAGATTTACGAGCTGGAGGTGGTCGCGATCCCGACCAACGAGCCCGTCATCCGCGCGGATCACGATGACCTCATCTATAAGAACGAGCGAGGCAAGTACAGCGCGGTCATTAACGAGCTCAAGGAGATGCACGAGAACGGACGCCCCGTCCTGGTAGGTACGGCCAGCATCGAGCGCTCCGAGCTGCTGAGCCGTATGCTCCAGCGCGCGGGCATCCCACACGAGGTGCTAAACGCCAAGCAGCACGAGCGCGAGGCGGAGATTATCGCGCAGGCGGGCCGCCCGGGTTCGGTGACCATCGCGACCAACATGGCGGGTCGCGGTGTGGACATCCTGCTGGGTGGCAACCCGGAGGGCATGGCGCGCCGCGAGCTGCGCCGGAAGTACGCCGATCTCACGGAGGTCCCGGAGGAAGAGTGGAAAGAGGCGATGGCAGAGGCCAAGGCCATCGCGAAGCGGGACAGAGAAAAGGTGAAAGAGGTGGGCGGGCTGCATATCGTCGGCACCGAGCGTCACGACGCCCGCCGCATCGACAACCAGCTTCGCGGCCGTGCCGGCCGTCAGGGCGATCCCGGCTCTAGCCGCTTCTACCTCTCACTCGAGGATGATCTGATGCGTCGCTTCGGCGGCGTGCGCCTGGTAGGTATGATGGACAAGTTGGGGCTGGAAGAGGATGTGCCCATCGAGAATCGTATGGTTTCCAATGCCATCGAGAACGCGCAGATTAAGGTTGAGGGGCACAACTTCGACATCCGCAAGCGCGTCCTGGAATATGACGATGTGGTCAACACTCAGCGCCAGGTCATCTACGAGCAGCGCCGAGAGGTGCTGGAAACAGAGAATCTGCGGCCACAGATCGAGCGCATGCTGGAAGAGGCCATCGAGGAGACACTGACCGGCCTGCTGGAACCGGACGATTATGGCAACCCGCCGGATTACCATATTGCCCTCAGCGCCGTGCGCAACATCCTGCCGCTGGGTGATGAGTACGATACCAGCAACTGGCACAACCTAGCACCGGAAGAGATCGTCGACGAGCTGATCGAGGAGATGCATCATCTTTACGATGAACGGGAGGAGGAATTCGGTGAGGAGACGATGCGCGAGATCGAGCGCCAGCTCATGCTCGATATCGTGGACAAGCACTGGATCCGCCACCTAACCGAGCTAACGATCTCCGTCAAGGCATCGGGCTACGCGCCATCGCACAGCAGGACCCGCTCGTTGCGTACAAGCGCGAGGCATCCAATCTTTGGAGCGGCCTCATCGGCAGCATCGAGGAGCAGATCGTCCACACCATCTTCGCCGTCCGCCCGGTCATCACCGAGCAGAAGTTCGAGGAGCGGGAGATGCATACCAACCGCGCCGACAGCGGCGAAGCGCCCAGTACCCCGCAGCCTGTGCGCAAGAAGCACGACCTGGGGCGCAACGACCCCTGCCACTGTGGCAGCGGCAAGAAGTACAAGCACTGCCACTGGCGCGAGGATCAAAAGAAGGCGCGAGCACGCCGGCGGGAGAAAGCGGCAGTTGGATGAGGATGAAGCAGTGGTTAGTGGTTAGTGGACAGTGATCACTAACCACTAATCACTAGTCACTGCCATTAGTGATGGAATTCCCGTACGAGCCTGACCTAGACGACCGCATGCGGGATATGGAGCCTGAGTTGTACCGGCTGCTAACTCGGGATATCACCTCGCTTGGGCGGTGGGATGCGCTGCGTTTTTTCCTGGAGATGGAGCAGGAGCAAGCGACAATGGATGAGATTGGGATGGCGGCCGGCCGCGATAGCGCTCCTATGCTGAGCATCCTCGGAGCGCTCACCAGTCTCGGTTGGCTCACGCGCCGTACCGACGAGAGCGGCGAAACCCTATACCAACTGACCCGGGAACAGGAGCGTCGCCAGCTCCTCGATCGCTTCCACGACGCCATACACGACCGCACCTTCCGCCTCCAGGCCATGTACCATTGGACACGGGGCAAGTTGGAAGAGTAGAACCCGGCGAAAACTTGCAATTTCCCTGAAATCAGGTACAATAATTGCCGGTCAGGAGGGGTGCCGGAGAGGCCAAACGGGCTCGACTCGAAATCGATGCGGGGTTACACCCACGGGGGTTCGAATCCCTCCCCCTCCGCCTAACAATCCGGAACGATTTCAAAAGCACTACCAAATTGGTAGTGCTTTTTTGTTTGCGCTACAAGCTTGCCTACCCTTGGACGTAGAGGTGAGGCAACCGGAATAGGCGGCGGATCCTCATTTCCGGTTGCCTCGCCCCTACGAGGTGCGGTAAATGCGCTGGTAGGCGTGCCAGTGACGGTAGATCTGCTCGACGTAGGTACGGGTCTCGCTGCTTGTAATCTGCTCAAAGAAGAGATCGTCGTCTGCGGCAGACCAGCGTTGGGCGTTGCCGGGACCGGCGTTGTAGGCGGCGAGGGCGTGGAAGGGGTTGTCGTTGAATTGGTCGAGCACGAAGTCGAGGTAGTAGCTACCGTAGCGCAGGGAGATGATCGGGTGATCCAGTTTGCGATATTCGTAGCTCCCGTCGCCAAGATGGGTAGCGATCCAGCTGCCCGTATCCGGGATGACCTGGGTGAGCCCGCGTGCGGCGGCGTAGGAGCGTGCCTGCGCTTCCCATCTGCTCTCTTGGTGGATGAGCGCGGCAAAGAAGAGCGGGTCGAAACCTCGTTGGGCACTGGCCTCCTGCAGTGCTTCGTCATAGGGGATCGGGTAGGCCAGTTCGACCAGCGGGAGCGGGGCGTCGAGCGCGCTGTAATCTAGTAGCTCCATTAGTCGGAGGGCCGCGGCGATGCTGAGGCTCGGCAGATCGAGGTCGCGGAATCGGTTTGCCAGGGACCACAGTTCCAAGGGGTCCTCACCTCGGGCGTCGATGGCCTCCACAAAGAGGCTGATAGCCATCTCTCGTTCATCAAAGAGGCGGAGGGCCTCACCCTGCTGGAAGAGCGGCTCCTCCACTTCCAGCGAACCAAGCCCTTGGAGACGCCGGTCGCCTTGCCGGAGATCGGCCGCCTCGTAGAGCCAGGAGAGATCGGTGTCCTCTGTCGGGGGGTAGTTATAATCACGTTCGGCACGTGGCTGCCACGCCTCCCCTTCCAGTAGCGCCGCTGCCCGGAGCCCATAGTAGCCCATCGGCTCTTGCCCTGCGGCGATCTTCCAGAACACCTCGGCCAGATCCGCATTGCCACTTTGCGATGCGGCCTTACCTGCCCAGAAGAATGCCTGTACCTTCCGATCCCCTTGCTGCTCTGCTAACTGCCGCCAGGGACCTACCGCCTCTTCTGGCTTGCCTCCCTCGTACCAGAGCCACCCTGCCTCCCAAAGCGCCTCGCCCGCGTGCTCCGATTGCGGATACGCCTCAGCTAACCGTTCATAGACGGCAGCCACATCTTCTACATCGGCTCCCGCACGATGTAGTGCCTGTGCGCGCTCCCAGAGCGCCTCAGGTGCGGCGTCGCCCTTCGGAAAGCGGTCGATCACCTTCTTCCATGTGGCATACGCCGCGGCTGGGTCGCCAAGTTGCACCTGCGTCCGTCCGATACCGAGTAAGGCATCATCATGTAGCTTCGTCGCTTCCGGATGCGTCTCGATAATCTTCTCCCACTCCTTCTGCGCCGCCGTCCAATTACCCGCCCCTTCCAGGGCGAGCGCAGCCTGCTGGTGAATATCGGCCGAATGCTCCCCGTCCTCAAGCAGCCAGGTAAAGATGCGTACCGCCTCGGTCCAGCGCCCATTCTCCAGATAGATCTTTCCCAGTTCCTCCACCGGGATCGGCTCCTCTAGCTTTTCCAACCCACCTGCCGCGGCGATCGCCTCCGGCGTATCCGGGTACTCCTTGACCAGGGTGAGCCACTGGTCGTATGCATTCCCCTCATCGCCCATTTCCTGCGCAGCCTCGGCTATCCTAGCGATCACTTGAGCCCGGAAGGTGTCAATCTCAGACAACTTCAACGTACGCTCGTACCACGCTAGGGCCTCCCTCCAACGCTCCTCCGCAGCGAGCCAATCGCCTACCCGGTAGGCCGCTCGAGCCCGAGACACCCGGTCGGCGCCCGGCAATGCGTAAACTCGCTGCAACTGCTCGGCCGCCGCGTCGGCATCACCAAGCGACGCGTAGGCATCCGCCAGCCGCTGTGCGAGGAGCGCATCGGCCTCGTCCATCGCCTCGTCCACCTGCTCCCACAGGTCGATAGCCTGCTCGTATTGCCCATCTGCTGCCAGCGCGCGCGCCAGTCGGTAGCGGACCGGCATGGCGTAGGGACCGTCCGGCTCACGAAGGAGTAACTCTCGCCATGCGGCGTCCGCCTCTATTGGCTGGTCATCTCGCCAGTACAGGTCGCCTAGATGCAACAGAGCGTCCGCAGCGTGTGTCGGATCCAAACGTAGCGACTCATACAGCAGGAACGCTTGCTCCCAATCTCCAACTCGCTCTGCCTCTCTCGCCGCCTTGAGGCGAGCGTCGGGCTGCAAGGTCGCGGTGGGGAGAGGAGTGGCTGAGGGCGTTGTGGGGGCTGTCGCGAACATTCCAACCGGCGCGATGGTTGGCGCCAGCGTCGCCGTCTGGCGGAGGGCCGCGCCTAACGGCACCCCCTTCGCCAGCTCTTGCTCCCCTCTTGACCCTAAACAACCAACCAGCAGGAGTGTCACCAGCAAGCACAACAGCAGAAAGATGTGATATCGATGAAGCATGGCGGGATTGTAGTTGTTAAGCAAGCAACCAAGCAAGCGACTCAACCTATCGTGCTTTGACCTGCGCTGGGGTTGGCACTAGCTCCGGCAAAAAGTAGAATAGGCGATACAGATTACCTGATACGCGAGTTGACTATGAGTACGACGTGGAATAGCGCTGTCAGCCTTTGGTCTTTTTATCCGCCTATCATATAATCCCGGCTTGAACTTGCGCCGGTCAGAGCGAGGATGGCGTCTGACCGGTTTTTGATGAGGAAAACAGAGTAACCTGTTCTCTATGGAAACAGCGATCCACTTTCGCAACGTCTCCAAGCGATTCACGCTCCACCACGAACGACCTCGTTCCCTGCAGGAATGGATGATTCGCCTGCTCAACCCACGCCGCGAGAATTCATCACGCGAGGACTTCTGGGCACTTCGCGACGTATCATTCTGTGTTCCAAAGGGCAAGACTGTGGGGTTGGTTGGCACGAACGGATCCGGAAAGAGCACGGCGCTGAAACTGATGGCGGGTATCCTACAGCCGACGGAAGGCGAGATCACCGTGAAGGGGCGTATCTCGGCACTCCTTGAGTTAGGTGCGGGGATGCATCCCGAACTTACGGGGCGGGAGAACATCTTCCTCAACGGATCGCTGCTCGGTCTCAGCAATACCGAGATGGCGGCACTCTATCCCAAGATCGTCCAGTTCTCCGAACTGGAGCGCTTCATCGACATGCCGGTCAAGCACTACTCGAGCGGCATGTACATGCGCCTCGGCTTCAGCGTCGCGATCCACGTCCATCCAGACATTCTATTGGTGGATGAGGTACTCGCGGTGGGCGATCAGACGTTCCAGAACAAGTGTCTGGAGCGTATTTACCAGATGAAGAAGCAGGGAGCCACCATCGTCATCGTTAGCCATGGCCTGGACACGCTACAGGAGATGTGCGACGAGCTAGTTTGGCTGAAGAACGGTGTTCTGATGGAGCAGGGTGGTGCCGATGAGGTATCGATGCAGTACCTGCACTACCTGCATGGAACCAATGTGGGTCTCGCCGAGCACCTCGTTGGCAGCAACGGAGACGCTTCCGGAGAAGATGAGAGTGCCGAAGCGGAAGAAACGTGGCGCTGGGGTAGCCGTGAGGTAGAGATCACGGGTGTACGATTCCGGCGCGGTGGGGAGTATACCGATGCCTTCTTGACTGGTGACACCTTTACCATCGAGATTGATTACCTGGCACATCAACCGCTCGAGGATCCGATGTTCGGCCTTGCCATCCACCACGTCGATGGCTCCCACATCTGTGGCCCGAACAACAAACTGGCTAGGGTCGATTTCGACGATATCGAGGGGCGCGGTACCGTCCACTACACCATTCCTGACCTGCCACTCTTGCCGGGCATGTACGAGGTGACGGTCTCCGCCTACGATGGTACGGGGATCCACGCCTACGACGTGCATTGGCGCGTGTATACCTTCCGCGTCCGTCCGGGCGGCACGCATGAGCGGTACGGGATGTTCCGCGTGGGAGGTGAATGGGAGCATCAGCCGGGAGTTCGTGGAGCGGGGAGCGGGGAGCGGGGAGCGGAACAGACGGGGAGCGGGGAGCGGGGAGCGGAGTTCGTGGAGCGGGGAGCGGGGAGCGGGGCGGCTGGCAAGTGGGTTCCCTCTGGCTAAAGGAGATTTTCTTCTTGGCAGCTCCTAACCTTGTTTCTGGCTTCTGACTACTGACTACTGGCTACCGAGTGCTAACCGTCTAGCTCCTGCTAATTGTTGACTCCTATGATCACTCACTCTTCCAGCCGAAATCGCGTGCTCGTCATCAGTCATGATGTGATCAGTACGAACATGGCTGGTCCTGGTATTCGCTCCTTGGAACTTGCGTGCGTGCTAAGCGAGGAGTTGGATGTGGTGCTTGCTACGCCAAATGAGTGTGATATGGAGTTTGATTCCATCCGTATCCACCCCTATCGTTACGGAGACTGGGAGAGCTTCAAGGGAGCCTTGAACGGTGTAGATGTCATCCTGACGACCGGTTTCTCGCTGTATGAGTTTCAGAGCATTGGCGAGCTAGACATCCCGATCGTGGTCGATCTATACGATCCTTTTCCTCTAGAGAATCTCTACCTCTTCGAGGGCAGTGAGCGCGAGCCGCTGGTCCACCTGACGGATCTGGCTATCGTCGATGTCATGTGCACCCTGGGTGACTTTTTTCTCTGTGCGACGGCCCGGCAACGGGACTGGTGGCTCGGAGTGCTGCTGGCAAAGGGACGTATCAACCCACCCGTGGTCGCGGCCGATCCGTCGCTGCGCTGCCTGATAGATGAGATGCCCTTTGGCTTCCCCGCACGCCCCTTTCGAGGGACAGGAGAGGGACCGCGAGAACGCTTGCCCGAGATTTCCCCCGATGACCGATTGATTCTCTGGGGGGGTGGGCTGTGGAACTGGCTGGATCCTCTTACTCTGATCCGGGCGATGCCCACCGTGCTCAAACAAGAGCCTCGGGCCAAACTACTTTTTCCCGGCACGCGCCACCCAAACAATAATGTGCCGGAGATGGAGCGCACAAGGGAGGCCCTCGCCCTGGCGAAACGGTTGGGGTTGCTGGATCGACAGGTGTTTTTTGGCGACTGGGTACCTTACGAGTCATGGCCTGCCTACCTCGCCGATGCGGACGTAGCCGTCTCGCTGCACTTCGATACGTTGGAGACCCAATTCTCGGCCATGCGTAGCCGGGTTCTCAGTTACATCTGGGCACGATTGCCGATGGTGGTGACAGAGGGGGATGAGGCGAGCCGCATGGTTGCCGAGCACGGACTGGGCGAGGTGGTTCCCTATGGCGATGTCGAACAGGTTAGCAAGGCTCTCTTGAGGATCATGGAGAATGGCAGATCGTATTACACCGCCAACTTCGACCGGCTCGCCCAGGAACTGACCTGGCAAAAGGTCGCGCAGCCCCTGCTAGCCTTCTGCCGCAACCCGCAGCGTGCCCCAGATAAATCATTGAAGTGGGTTGAGGCAAAGCGAGAGACTGCCCACTTGGAAGGACAACACGCACAGATCAGGCGCCAGGAGGAGCAGATAAGGCATCAAGAGGAGCAGATCCAGCACCTGCAGGAGACGATCGATGCATATGAGCAAGGACGATTCATGACGTTGATGCGAACGTTACACCAGTTACGGTTACGAATGTTGAGTCGGTCGTAGAGAATGCGGAGTGCGGAGTGCGGAATGCGGAATGAGGTAAGTGCGGGAGGCGGAGGGCTTCATCTCGCTAGGTAATGTGTAATATGCAGGAAACGGAAGCAACAACGGGTTTTTCCCAGGCTCAGCCTCTCGCATCGGTGATTGTTCCAGTTTGGAATGGGCGGGAGTATCTGGAGGGGTGCTTGTCATCGCTCTTGGCACAGCGCTACGAACCGATCGAGATCATTGTGGTCGATAATGCTTCCGCGGATGGTTCGAGCGAGTTGGTGATGCGCGAGTTTCCGTCGGTACGGGTGCTCCGGAACCGCTACAATCTCGGCTTCGCGGGCGGCTGCAACATGGGGCTGCGCGGCGCGCAGGGCGAGGTGCTGCTGCTCCTGAACCAGGATACGCAGGTTGATGCGCGATGGGTAGGGGCGCTGGTCGAGGCGCTACTCGAACCCGGGGTAGGGATTGTCGGCTCCAAGATTCTCTATCCCGATGGCGAAACACTCCAACACGCGGGCGGATGGATGGAGTGGCCCTTGGCACTGTCGCACCACTATGGACAACATGAGAGCGACACAGGTGAGTGGGACCAGGTCCGCTCGGTCGAGTTTGTGACCGGTGCGGCGATGGCCTTCCGTCGTGATCTGATGGACGAGATTGGCCTGCTCGATGAGGGCTTCTCGCCAGGCTACTTCGAGGATGCGGATTACTGTTTCCGGGCGCGTGAGGCAGGGTACGAGGTTCGATATGTCCCTTCAGCGATGCTCACGCATCAGGAAAGCACATCTGTTACCGATAAGGCCCTGCTCTCTCGATATTACCAACGAGGTCGGCTACGCTTTCTACTCAAGCACATGGAGCCGGAGCGTTTTCTTGAGGAGTTTGTTGGGGCAGAAGCGTGCTACCAGCGCCCCGCCATTTTTGGACGCGAGAGTCTGCCACTTCGCCTGGCTTACCTCGAGGCAATCCCGGGAGCCATCTCCATCCTCCGTGCGCAGTGGGAAGCCGATGAGCAGGTCGTACAGGAGGTGATCCATGCGCTGCAGCAATTGCATCAACTAGCGTGGAGCAACGATGCAGAACGGGTGACAACCACATTGGGTCCCCTCACCCCCTCCCCGGATAGTGAAGTAACAGAGGAGGCGCCTCGTTTGCCTTCCGCTAACGCACCTGATGTAGCGGATTCTGTCATCACGGGTTCCCAGATGGGGTTGCCCTCCCTTGAACTGTTCGAGTTTCGCTCCTCCTTACCCATGCTTGGCCCCCTGTTGAGCCGCTTCCGCTCGGCCTGGTTCAATGTGGCAGCACGGTGGGGGATGCAACATCTGATGGTGCAACAGGAAGCGATCAACCACACGCTGGTGCAGGCGCTTAACCACGCAATACATGATCTAGCCGCTCTCACCCAGCAGCAACTCGAACGGGATCGGCAACAAAACCGTTATATCCACTCGTTAGAGCAGCGCCTCGTAGAGTTGACAGCGGAGAACGAATTGTTAGCAGGAGAGATAGCGGCTCTCCGTCTGGAGTGGGAAAGAGAAAGGAATGAGACACAGGAATGAAGAACGAGTTTCCTGATGGCTTAATCGAGATCCACGATCCGGAGATTGACCCGGCGCGGATCATGGAGCAGATCCGGGAGCGAATCCAGCAGCGTCGGGAAGAGAAAGGCTATGACAGACGTCGATTTCCGACCTTTGGCCTGACGGAGTACCCGGAAGCGCCAGATAACCAGCCGTACGATCCCGATCTCTACTACTACCTCCGCCTCGCGAATGAGCGGTATGCTGCGGCCGAGACGAACGTGCTGCTCGCGCCCTCGCCGGCCACACAGATGCCGGTTGTAGGTCGGGTATGGAAGATGATCCGGCGCGAGGTACATAACCTGGTCCTCTTTTACGTAAACCGCGCGGTTACCCATCAAGTGAATGTCAACCGTTACCTGATCAGCGTGCTCAATCGTCTGACTGCGCTGACGCAGGAGCAGCAGAGACAGATTGAGGAGCTGCAGGCAGAACTTCAAGCGCTGCGTGCTGACCAAGAGGAGCATGCGGATTGATGCGCGTGGCGGTGGTAGTGCCCCGTTATGGGCTGGATGTGGTAGGAGGGGCCGAGTCCCAGGCACGCGGGTTCGCCGAGGAGGCAGTTCGCCGGGGATGGGAGATTGAGGTATGGACAACCTGTGCGCACAGCCACTACACTTGGGAGAACGCCTACCCGGCAGGCTATGAGCGTGTTCGGGAGATTCTCGTCCGACGTTTTCCCGTCAGCCTACGGAGATTAGCCCAGCAGAGCGAGATAGAGCAGGCGCTGGCGGGGGGGGCACGCCTTTCAAGTGCCGAACAGTATGCCTGGCTGGAGGGTGGTGCCCAGAGCCCGCCACTGTATCAGCACATTGCGCAACATGCACACGAGTGGGATGCATTGGTCGTTCTCCCCTATGCCATGCCCATGATGAATCTGGCTGCGTGGGCCGCTCCGAAGAGAACGATTATGTGGCCTTGCCTGCACGACGAACCCTATGCGTACCTGGAGCCGGTTCGGTTGCTTCTCGAAAGCGTGTGGGGCGTCATGTTCAACTCCCCAGAGGAGCGAGATCTGGCGCTACAGCGGGTCAAGATTTCGCCGCGCCGGCAAGCGGTGCTGGGCGAGGGCGTAACGCTCACCACCCCTCTACCAGCAACGGTTGAGGGCGAACCACGCGATCTCCTCTATGTTGGGCGGTTAGAAGGTGGAAAGAATCTGATGCTCCTCTACGACTTCATGCTCCGCTACCATAGCGAAGGAGGCGAGAGTCGCCTGCTCGTGGTGGGCAAGGGACCAGTGGAGCCGCCAGCTCACCCTGCCTTTGACTACCGCGGCTTTGTTTCCGAGAGAGAGAAGGCTTCGGCCTACGCAACAGCACTCGCGCTCTGCCAGCCGTCACTGAACGAGAGTTTCTCGCTCACTACGATGGAGTCATGGCTGAGTGGCCGTCCGGCACTGGTGCACGGGGCGTGTGAGGTGACGCGGGGCCATGTGGAGCGGAGCAAGGGTGGTCTCTGGTTCCACTCCTACCGTGAATGGGTAGGGGCTGTAGAGTGGATGCGGGAACATCCTGACCTGGCCCGGCAGATGGGCCGGAATGGGAAGCGCTATGTCCAACGCAACTACACGTGGCACGCCGTGGTGGATCGCTTTGAGGGCTTGGTGAAAAGATGGCAACGTGAGGAGGTAGCAGCATGAGTCAGTCTGTGTTGCATCAGGTCACGGTTGGCGCCACCCTAGGCGATGCCATCACCGATCATGCACTGTTGCTGCGACGCTGGCTGCGCGAGCGCGGCCTGGTCTCCAACATCTACGCTCACTCCTATCACCCGGCACTGGAAGGGGAGGTATTGCCGTTTAGCACCTATCGACCACAACGGGCTGAGCGCTTCGTGATCTACCACCATAGCACCGGTTCCTCTGTGGCCGAGCGGTTGATGACCCTACCGGTGGAATTGATGATGGTTTACCATAACATCACGCCGCCAGAGTTCTTTGCATCCGTCAATCCTGCCTTGGCGGAGGAGATGCAGGAGGGTCGGCGCCAGTTGTACAGGTTGCGCGAGCGGACCTTGTTAGCGCTGGGAGTTTCCCCCTTCAATGAACTGGATCTCAAGCACGCCGGTTACCTACGGACGGGAGTCTTGCCCCTCGCGCTGGACGAGTCACAGTATCAGTTGCCGAACGACTCTGACCTCGTAGCGAGGTTTAAGGAGCAGGGACCATTACTGCTTTTTGTGGGGCGATTGGTGCCAAACAAGAAGTACGAGGATCTTCTCAAGCTGCTCTATTACTACCGCCGCATCGACCCAAAAGCACAACTCCTCCTCGTTGGCGGACAATGGGTGTCCGAGTATGAACGATGGCTGAAGGATCTGGCGCACGACCTAGGGCTCGGTGGTGCGGTACATTTTACCGGGCATGTAACCCAGCAGCAGATGGTCACTTACTACCGGCTGGCCGATCTCTATGTGTCGATGAGTGAGCATGAAGGTTTCGGGAAACCGCTCATCGAAAGCATGTACCTTGATTTACCCGTACTGGCCTATGCTGCAGCCGGTGTTCCCTACACGCTCCGTGAGGCAGGCGTTCAAGTCCATCGCAAAGAGTTCGAGGCCATTGCAGAGTTGGTGGATCTCTTGGTGACAGATCTCCCCCTGCGCGAGAGAATTCTGGCGGGGCAGCGACAACGTGTGCAGGCTTTTCTAGAGACACAGGTACGTGAGCAGCTATATGAGTATCTTACATTGGTGAGCCATGCGGAACATGTTGCGCTGCGCCTTCCTTGACTGGCCCCGTAGATCACCCCTCTACGAATAATCATGTCGTTGAACGATTTATGCCACCCGGGTAATCGATCATGCCTAATACGATGCAAAGTTTCATAAGCAGGTTGCGATCACTACGCGCACTATACCCTCCTAGCACAGTCCTCTATATTGCCATAAAGCAGGCGGGCGCCTTACTACCGATGGCAGTTACAAGCCTTTACTTAAAGGAGGATCGGGATCTCTTGGAGAGGGCCTACCAAAGAATTCTTGGTCGGGAAATCGATCGGCATGGACTTGAGCATTACAGTCGGGTTCTTGCGGAGGGGCAATCCCGGCTGAGCTTTCTAGGGGAATTGGTGTTATCAGATGAATTTCTTAATAGGGCACTGAAAGAGCAAAAACGTGGGATCCCCGCCATTAAGGAGATAGTACACCTTCGCCCCTTCCATTACCACAACATTCCAGATACGCTAACTGGAAATAGAGTACTCACATTCAAAGTAGAGCGCAACGAGGACTTCGACTGGTTAGAGTCCATGATTATCGAAAACAACTACTATGAAAAGGACGGTGTATGGGGTGTCGTGATTGATCTGGACAAGCGGGTAATGGCCGAAATAATAACTGCCTTTAACCCCACACGAGCGCTAGAAATCGGGTGTGCCAACGGCGCAATCATCCAATGTCTTCATGAGATGGGCACTTACTGTGAGGGAGTGGAGATTAGCCAGCTGGCGATTGACAGGGCTTTCTTGCCAATCAAGGACCGCGTACACCAAGGGGACCTGCTGCAGTTAGAGTTGGCGAGTGAATACGATCTGGTTTTCGGATTGGATATCTTCGAACACCTTAACCCCAACAAGCTCGATGACTATGTCTCCAAGCTCTATACTCTGATGTTGGATGGTGGCTACTTGTTTGCGAATATCCCCGCCTTCGGGGAGGACTCCACCTTCGGCACCGTATTCCCTATCTATTTGGAAGAGTGGGAAGAGGACATCGAGCATGGCCGGCGATTTTCGACCCTACACGTTGACAAGGAGGGATACCCTATCAACGGGCACCTAATCTGGGCCGGTACGGATTGGTGGTCTCAACAATTCGAGAAACACGGGCTCCATCGCGAGGTGGAGATTGAAAGAGCCCTCCACCAGAAGTACGATGAATACATGGGAAAGTCATCTGTAGCGCGCAAGGCATATTACGTATTTTCCAAGAATGCGAGACAAGAAGCCAGTCAAGCAGTGATCGAGCGGATTTATTCGACCCCATCTCAAGCATTACAAGGATGGTGACTTTCGCCTACCTGCTCGTGCACACGGGTGTCGTCTTATTGTACAGATCCTTGCCAGCAGCCCGGGCCGCAGGAGACTCATGGTCAGCTAGTAACGACGGGCCTCAGGCTTTCGTGGAGCTACAAGTGCACTAGTAACTATACCATCACCTGATGACCTTTTGAATGGACACTAAAGGAATGTATATCGATCGTCTTCGAACCCTAGGACGTTTACTCCTTGAATACGGTCGCCTTGGCTCAAGAAGGCGGCAAGTGCTCGACGATGAGATGTTCTTACGGGCTGCCTATCGTGCCTACTTCAAGCGCGAGCCGGATGAGGATGGCCTGAATTACTACCTGCCAGCCTTGCAACGGAAGAGCATGAACAAACTCGATGTTCTCCGTTCCTTTACCCAATCAAATGAGTACCGCCAGGTGCACAACCTTCCCATCCACCCGCTGAACGCCCTGCATCAGGCACGAATGATGTTGATCCAGCATTGTCTACCTGAAGCTGAAGTTATTGTGGACCTAGGGGGTGCATCAACAGACTATACAGAAGGGGCGCTACTTGGATCGGGCTACCCGCACAAGCCTCGCGAGATTATCATTGTTGATTTGCCTCCCGAAGAACGGATGCTACCGAGTGCAGAGAGCTTCCAGGAATATATCACTTCTGAGGGGATCAAGATCACCTATCTTTATCGTTCCATGGTTGACCTCTCTCCGATTGAAGATGAGAGTGTGGACATGGTTTTTTCCGGCGAGAGCATCGAGCATGTGACAGAGGAGGAGGGAGACAGCGTATGCCGGGAAGCATACCGAGTCTTAAAACAGGGTGGCTACTTTTGTCTCGATACACCAAATGCTACTCTAACTCGTCTAGAATCTCCCCATCAACTTATTCATCCAGAGCACAAGATTGAGTATCACGTGCAGGAGTTGAAAGACAAGCTCAACCGATGGGGATTCGAGATGCTGGAGGAAAAAGCAGTGTGTCCCATGCCAGAGAGTATAGCGAGTGGTGACTTTAGCTATGACGAGATGGTACAGCACATAGGTTTGTCCGATAACGCTGAAGAAGGGTATCTATTCTTTCTGAAAGCGGTCAAACCTTGAAAAGCTCTATCGCGCTCTAATGTATTTTGCTATCAGGCCAATCGATTTCACGGCAGGCGAGAATGATGATCCCTGTAATCTATGGGTAGACCCGACAAGACTCGCGATTGACCGAGGAGGAGGAGTGCAGGTAAGAACTGTGAGTGGACATCGCCCACATAGAGCTTAACAGGGATCGCAACGGAGGCGAGCTCCTCACCCGTACCGTTGTCGACTCCTGAGACGACGATATCCCCCAGCGAGTTTACGCCTTCACGGAGATTACGCACGTGATCCGTGTCGATCTCGAGTAGCACAGGGATCTCTAAGTCTGGAGGAATGGTGCCCTCATCTGTTGTCATTTCAACGCCGCGCGGGCTCTCCACAACTGTCCACTGCACGCTGCTGTCGCCGCTGTGACTCAGTAATAAGGTAGAGGTCGCCGTGTCACCACTATCAGGCTCGTAGAAGGCAACAGGAGGGGAGAAATCGAATTCGGGGGGTGGTCCGTAAAAGCCACGATTTTCACTACTCCGCCGGAACATCGGCCAAGGCATCTCACCAATGCCCACCTCTGAGCTTTCAAAACGCCAGAGATAGCCATGGTCACGTTCATCTAAGTTAGCCGAGCCGATCCACACCTCGAGCTGATTGTCCCCGTCGGTGTCTCCTATAGCAGGTGATGTCACTGTGGTCCAAGTGGAGCGCAGCGTGTTCTCCTGTTGCCCCGTCGATCCAATGACCGCCACATCCCAGAGCACAGGGATGAGGATTTCCAACTGGCCGTCATTGTCGATATCGGCGATAGTCGGTGTGGAGCGCATCCGTGCATTCTTGTTTGCGGAGTCCCTTGGCCACACGGGGAAGCCAGAGACCTCCTGCCCACTATGATGCCACGCGTAGAGTGCTCCGTAGCAGTTGGGATCGCTCGGTGAAGCGGAACATTCTGGACTTGCGCCATCAGGGAAGCCGGAAGCAATCACGACCTCCAGATCGCCATCTCCATCTAAGTCCGCTAGGGATGGAGAACTAAAGCCCGGATAGTGGGTCGGGCGTGGCCAACCGGGCAAATGGGGGAGCTTTGTGGGATCAGAGTAGTGAAGGTTGCTAAAAACCTGGGAGGTGTCGAAGGCATACACATACGGTTGGTCAACTCGGCCATGGGCCTCCCAGTAGAACCAGCCTGTTCCCACCACGACCTCCAGCGTGCCATCTCCGTCCAGGTCCCCTACAACGGGTGAGGAGAAAATGACTTCTGGCAGTTGGCGCCGGGCCAGGACATCCCCATTTCCCTCAAAGATATAGAGAAATCCCCCATCGCTTGGTTGGTATCCATCTGGCAGGGTTCCGCCTCCCGCGATATCGGCTCCGGTGATGATCTCGTCGTCGCCATCACCATTTAGGTCAGCACAGGCCGGACTGGACCAAATGGTATCGGCATTGAAGTAGCCCGGACCCGGGTAATTGTTCGGCTGGTTATTCCACAAGCTGTTGCCATTGTGATCCAGCAAATAGATGCGCTGATCCCAGGCGCCAAAGGCGATCTCCCTGTCGCCGTCGTTATCCACGTCACATAG
>JALZCF010000542.1 GCA_030863245.1 Chloroflexota bacterium | reverse complement strand
AGCCAGGATCAAACTCTCCGTGAATCTCAAGCTTACGTTTGCTGCTCGCAAACGCACAGAGTTCTGTTTGAGCACAGCTTGTGCGTCTGCTTGCTATCACTCTTCTGTTGATAAGGTTCCTGCTGCGCTCTCCGCAGCGAATTGAGAGTCTAACACACCTTGCCGGTTATGTCAAACTGCTGCTTGCTGCCCCCGCGCCGTCGTGTGCGTCACGCTCCAGCGTAGAGGGAGTATCACGCCCTTATGGGCGCAAAAAAACCGCGTTCCTACGATAGGGTAGCGGTTCGATTACTTTGTAAGGGTCTGCCTCAGCCATTGAGGCGAAACCAGGCCGCTTTGTGATCCGGACAAGTCGCATGCGACGTTGCCTAGTGTTCATTGCGGCTGACTATCCACAAGTATAGCACTCTTTGAGAGTATGTCAAATCAATTCGCTCGACCGGTAGATTACACTCTACAGTGGCCCATGTGTGAAGCACTCAGCCTCCGCGTAGGGTTATTTCGGATTTTGTCAATTCCGCGATTGGAATTGGTTCACGTTCTGGATGTGTTCTTCTAGCGTTTCCGCGAAGACGTGCGTTCCATCGTTGCGCGAAACAAAGTAGTAGAAATTGGTTGCTGGCGCCTCAACTGTGGCGCGTAACGTATCATATCCTGGATTCGAAATAGGACTTGGAGGTAGGCCCGGCTGGGTGTAGGTGTTATAGGGAGATTCGAGCCCAAGGTCCTCTCGTGAGAGCGCGTTCTTCCACCATTTGCCACTCGCCTCCTGATACCCTAATGCATACTGAATTGTCGGATCCGCGTTGAGAACAGTGCCATCGAGCCAGCGGTTGATGTATACGCCCGCAATCAGTTCCCGTTCCCCTGGTACGACTGCCTCACGTTCGACGATACTGGCAAGGGTCACAGCTTCATGTAGGGTCATCCCCCGCCCGGTTGCCGTAGCACGAAGCTCTGGCGTGACGCGTTGGTCGAAGGTGTCGAGTTGCAGCCGAATGATATTTTCCGCGTCCGCTTCCTCCTTAAAAACAGTGTAGGTCGCAGGAAACAGATAACCTTCCAGGGTGCTGCCCTCTGGCAGGTCACGAAGAAAGTCATGATCGAAATGAGAGGGATTGCGGACGAAGGCCATATATTCAGCTGCTGTCGTCACCCCATTCGCTTCCAGGGCCGCAGCCATTTCCTCAGCGCGCCATCCTTCTATCAAGGTAAAGGTAAGCTCCTCCAACTTGCCTTCTTGGAGTGCAAGGATGATCTCATCCATCGTCATGTTACGGGCTAGTTCGAAGACTCCCGCTTCCAAGGATTGATCGGCGCCACGGTATTGAAGAAGACGTCGGAAGAGAGCGGCATCCTCAATCAGCTCCTCTTCCTCAAGCCGGTTCGCGATCGTTGTACCTGTCTCACCAAGCTCAACCCGGAAGGTCACCGGGGTCGGATCATCGCTCGGTCTACGCAGGATCTTATCACGATTGGCTGCAAGATAGAGAGCTAGAAGCCGCTGTTCTGCAGTCTGCCCAGCTTCAATCTCAAAGTCCGTATCAAATGGACCGCCTTCGGCGCTCGTAACACCTTCGACCGGGGGCGGAACGAGGAAGCGATCAGCGATGTAGATAAACCCGCCAACGACAAGCACCGCAATGGCGCCAAACAATAGAAAGACACTTAACAGACGAACCGCGACCGGCGGTGCTGCCTGAGCACGCGTGACTCGACGCTTTTCTATTGTTGTCCTGGAAGGAGGTGACGTATCACCCCGCGCATCATTGCTCCATTCCTCACGCTCAACGCGGAGCCGCTCCTCAAGAAGGGCCTGACGTTGTTGACGCAGTCCGGCAAGATCTGCATCAAAGCTCGCTAGATCCCGCTCCTTCCCTTCTTTGATGAGCTCGGCACGACGCCGTGCTGCCTCACGAATTCGCTCTTGAACGTCGACGAGCGAGCGCTCCAACTCAGCCAACCTGCCGTTTTTCTCATGCATCCGAGGAGCCATCCCTAGGGTCCACGCGTTCGGCACCTACCCCTGCTTGCTCGATAAATTCCTGGAGGAAGACAGCCGCCGCAATGGCATCCAGCCTCTCGCGTCGTGCCTTACGACCGGTACCAGATGCAATCATATGCGTTTGTGCTGCCTGGCTAGAGCCATATTCATTCCAAAGAAAGACCGGTTGTGGTACAGCCGCCGCCAACCTCGCCGCAAACGCACGCACGGCATCGGCCTGCTCCCCTTCGCTACCATCGGCATTGATGGGCAGCCCCACGAGGAAACGGGTAACCATCTCCTGCTTGGCTAACACCTTCAGCCTCTCGATCAACGTCTCCATTGTGCCATGTGGCAGCACTTCAAGCGGGCGCGCCATCCAGCCAGCACTTACTGCCGTGCCGACACGCGCAGTACCATAATCAATTGCGAGCGTGACTTCCATCTGCTTCGTCGCGCTTATTCCGCGTCCAACACGCCAACGCGGATGAAGATACGAAATGGTAAGTAAGGCATGCGATCCCACCAATCAGGCGACAGGTCAACAGCGGGATCGGCGGCGAGCGATAACTGATGGAGGAGAGCAGCACGTGCCTCATCCACAGGTTGGCCACGCACCAGGGCTCGGATCTCCTCCTCTGATAGCTGAGCACCTACGATGCCTGTGGCGCGTACCGGCAACTCGAGCATATCCTCCCCTTGCGCCTCGCCCCAGACCACATGAAACCCATCATCAAGCATGCGGTAGCCCGCCGGCACATGATCGCGCAACGCGCGGCGACCCAGTCGCTCAATATCGCCTTGCGATACCACAATTGCGGATACACGGGCGCGCAGATCAAGAGTCAACACGTCCGCCTGATCATCCACGCTGGCACTATATGTTTCAGCCGTGATCTTGATAGTGACGGTACCAGGCACGATGAAACGATCGATCGCGCTGTTGGGTGACTCATTTTCCTCCTGCAATCGTCGCTCTAGCTCCGCGCGACCCTGATTCAACAGGTGTTGGCGCAACTGCCCGAACAGCATCTCCTTATCAGAAGCGGTGACAACCGCTCGTTGCTGCACATCCCCGCCCTCGGTTGGGTTCTCATTCAATACACGGACTGAACTGGCCGCAGCACCTTCCACCAGATTAATCTGCAGTGGCCTGACATTTCCTGAAGGGCCAGGACTGATTGCCTCGATTGACGCAGAGGTGCGTGCATTCACTTCGCCAGGGAGTAACACGTCGCTCGTCGTACGGAATCGGACTGGGACGCCCGACGTGGTGGAAACGATCGTGTTGGCAGGGATGGTGATGGGCTCTCCTGTCACATTCAGGAATAGCACCTCACCTACTGCACGTCCCGCCGGGAGATCCTTACGACCACTCGTCGCGATATCCTGCACTCCCTGCACGGGGACATTGAGGACATCTGCTGGCACAACAGCATTAAAGACATCAACCTCCCGTGACGCCGGATCGACAATGACAGGTAAAGTTGCTTCGATCGGTACTTGATCAGGCACGAGCGTTACGTAGGCGCTCGGAACTAGAAGCACAAGTGTAGCAGCAAGCAGAACCATCATGCCAAAAAGCAGTCCTGCCAGTATAACGTGCTCGCCCCAGTTCGATTCACCGATAAGCTGCTGTCGTCGTTCCAGTATGACACCGCGCCCGCGGTGCCGCGTTGGTATACCAGGATCTGCAATTGGCAAACTGTTGAAACGGCCTGATGTTACCTCGCGGCCCTCATCCCAACGGCGCGCGCGTCGACCCACCTCGACCGAGCGAAAAGTTGGTAGCTTTAACTGCTGCGCCAGGTCGCGGATTTCACTATCGCGCGTAATCAGCGCAAGCTGTACGCCCTCTTCTGCTGCTTGTCGTGCCAGCAACTTTAGACGGACCACCCGCTGGAACGCTGGATGTTGTCTCGGTACCACGAGCATCACGCGCTTTGCCTCCGCATGGGCCAGCAATGCACGCACCGTGTGGATATCTTCGTTGCCTGCAAGACGAATTACCTGCTCAGTGTCAGCCATAGAACTTAGTACAGATTGTGTAACGGGTAACCTTCTTGAGTGCGCTGGGAGCTATAGGAGCTGTGGGAGCTTACAGAATCATCAAAACTCATGAGGGAATCTCTTACCTTTCAAGATAGATCAAGCTCGGACACTACCCTCGCAGTAACCGAATCCAGGTACTTCTGGAGAGGGGCCGGCTCGTGTCCGGCCCAGGCTGCTAGTGCAGCCAGGCCAACGTGAGATGAAGAATGAAGCGAGCCACGTGGATCGGATAGACCACGCAACTGATGAGGTAAGAGATGCTCAACATCGGGATGAGATTCGAAAGGTAGGCGCCGCGTCCATGGATGGGCACGAAGCTGCTCAGCAATCTCGGGTAGATGAGAGCCACCGCCATAGAGATAGACACGTGCTGGTAGTGGCGCATCACCCGCCAATTCCAAGAGTTTCTGCTCGACTGCCTGCCGCCATCGCTCTGTCGCTTGCCGAAGCACACGTTCCACCGGTCGGTTACTAACAACGCGTTCCTGCACCGGACGCTGTTTGATCAGTTCAGCATGCTTCTTAGAAAGACCCAGGCCACGCATCAGAGAGTGTGTGAAAAACTGGCCGCCCATAGGGATACTCGTTAGACCGCTAAGCGCTCCCCCTTCTGCCAGACCAATCTCAGTGTGCTCATGCCCTATGTCAATGAGGATAGCATCTGGTCGTGGTAAGGCAGCAGCAACCGCCTGGGCGATCGGCGTTGCAGAGAGCAGGTTAAGCTCCAAGTCGTCCAACACGCGGCGAAGCACTTCCAGTCCTTGTGCAGGCCACACAAGGTTACAAATGGCAATAGACAAGTACTCACCTGCGATACCAGGTACACCGCGCGTAACATCAGGGAGGCGCTCCGCCTGGAGGAGGTCCTCCCGCACACTCATCGCGCCGACAAGTTGGCTTGCAACCAACGCACTGCGAATCTTCGAGGCACGTACTTGCTTGGCCAATTCCGCTAGTTGGCGCTTCTGTGTGATTGCCAATGCCTGAAGAATCTCTTCCTCGAAGATGGGCGCAGCGGGATCACTACGGCGTAGATGGTAGGCTTCGCCGCGAGCAGAGAGAAGTGGGCCTGTCAGCCCCACGATCGCATCGTCAGCAATATATGGCAATTCGCCGTCATGAGCAGTCGACCACTCTGCAGCACTGAGCGCGCGCTCTGCCAGGTTAGCAATCTGTTCTCGATGCATCACCTGCCCAGGACGCGCCACACCCGTGCGCCCTGTCACCTCCGCCACGCCCAATATCTCGATATGATCGCGCGAAAGGCGCACTAATGCAGCGCGCGCGCCGCTCGCACCGAAATCAAGAAGAGCGCGTATGAGGCGCGGATCGCGCGCCTCCATGGAGCGGCGAGGGCGACGCCTGCGTCGTAAGAATCGCATGAAGAGTGTACGTTTAGCTCCCGTTGGTTAACTGCTCCTGCACCAGGTCCGGGACCACTTCCAGTGCCTTCACCAAATTGGATGCATCGCGGCCCCCGGCCTGGGCAAAGTCGGGACGACCACCGCCGCCACCTCCAACGACCTTGGCGACCTGACCGACGAGCTTCCCCGCATGACCCCCACGCTCCACCACATCCGGTGTTGCCGCCGCGACGAAGAGAGGCCTATGATTCACCTCTGCCCCCAGCACCACGAAGGCTGTGCCGAGCTTGTCACGGAGCCAGTCGCTCATCTCGCGCATGTCGTCTACGCTGTTTGCCGTTACACGAGCAGCCAAAACCTCCACGCCATCTACCTGCTCAACCCGGTCGAGCAGGGCATCGAGTTGCCCACGTGACATCTCGCGCTGCAATGCCTGGAATTGTTGGTCGAGCTCCGCCATCTCCTCCTGCATCTTCTCGATACGCTCTTCGATCTGCTCCGGCTGCTGTGCGCCAACGAGGCGGCTTAGTGCTCGTAGCAGTTTTCGCTGCTCACGGATAAGCTCCTCGGCCGCACGTCCTGTCACCGCTGTGATACGGCGCACACCCTGCCCAGTGGACTGTTCGCCGGTGATCAGGAAGGTGCCCACCTGCCCGGTGCGGAGAAGATGAGTACCGCCGCACAACTCCTGCGAGTAAGGCCGAGCTCCAACGTCCGGCTGAGTATCATCACACAGCGAGATGACACGCACCACATCACTATACTTCTCACCAAAGAGCATCGTCGCACCGTGCTCCTTGGCTTCCTCCAGCGGCATCACCTCCGCCTGAACCGCCAGATCGGTACGAACCTGCTCATTTACCTCACGCTCGATCTGCTCCAACTGTTCAACGGTCAACTTGCTGAGGTGATTGAAGTCGAAGCGCAGGTAGTCTGGGGCAACGAGTGAGCCCCGCTGCTGGGCATGTTCCCCAAGCACGTCACGCAGCGCACGGTGTAGTAGGTGGGTTGCCGTATGGTTGCGCATGATATCCCAGCGCCGCTCGACGTCCACGGTTGCTCTCCCGTTCTCGCCTCGCCGGATGGTCCCGCTGACGACCGTGGCGCGGTGTGCGACAACACTCGGAATCGGCTTTTGCACGTCCTCTACCAAGGCGCGTCCGTACTCCGTCACAACGATACCTGTATCTGCTACCTGACCGCCACTCTCTGCATAGAAGGGTGTACGATTCAGTAAAAGGTCAACCTCCCTACCCGTCGCTGCCTCATCCAGTTGCTCACCCGTCTCCGGATCGACGATAGCAACCACTTGGACCGGAACTTTCTCTAACATTCCTCCATAGTCATACCCAACGAACTCACTCTCAGGTAGCTCATCGGCCAGGCGTCGGTAGTGCTCGGTCCACCGGTCTACGTCGAAAGCGCCTCCCTCCTTGGAGCGCGCCTTTTGTTGTGCCATCGCGCGGTCGTAGCCCGCGCGGTCGATGACGAAATCGTTCTCCTCAGCGATGTCTTTCGTTAGATCGTAAGGGAAACCGTAGGTATCGTAGAGCCGGAAGGCCTCCTCACCGGGTATGACCCTCTTCCCCTCCTCGCGCAGCTCCGCTATCAGCTCTTCCAGCAGCGCAAGCCCTCGGTCGAGGGTACGCTGGAAAGCGGCCTCCTCCTTTCGAAGTGCCTCGAGAATGAAGTCCTCCCTCTCGCGGAGCTCGGTATAGTGAGGGCCCATCTTCTCGATGACTGCCTTCGCTACCTCAGCAATGAAGGGCCCGTCGAAGCCGATCATCTTGCCGTAGCGGAGTGCACGGCGCAGGATGAGGCGCAACACGTAGGCGCGTCCCTCGTTGCCCGGTAGCACCCCATCGGCAATGAGGAAGGTGGCAGCACGTCCGTGGTCGGCAATGACACGGTAGCCGATCCACTTCTCGGCGCGCTGCTCGTCGCTGTCGCCAAGGATCTGCTGGATTCGGTCTAGGATCGGCAGGAAGAGATCGGTATCGTAGTTAGACTTGACATCCTGCACCACCTGTGAGATGCGCTCCAAGCCCATGCCCGTGTCGATGCTCTGCATGGGTAGCGGGGTGAGCGTGCCGTCGGCGGCCCGATCGTACTGCATGAAAACGAGGTTCCACACTTCAAGATAGTCGTCGCTCACGTTCACGCCGCTGGCATCTTGCTCTTCAAGTGGGCCGTTATAGTAGAAGATCTCCGAGGAGGGACCACAGGGGCCCACATCCCCCATCTCCCAGAAGTTGTCCTTATCGAAGCGCAGGATGCGCTCTGGAGCAAGGTACTTCTTCCACAACTCCGCTGCCTCGTCATCGCTGACGTGGACTGTTACCCAGAGGCGTTCCTCGGAGAGCTTGAGCACGTCCCTGATGAACATCCAGGCGTATTCGATGGCTTCGTTCTTGAAATAGTCCCCAAAGGAGAAGTTACCCAACATCTCGAAGAAGGTGTGGTGCCGGTCTGAAGGACCGACGTTCTCAAGGTCATTGTGCTTGCCCGAGACCCTCATGCATTTCTGCGCGCTTGCTGCACGGCTGTAGGATCGCTTCTCAAGCCCGAGAAGCGCGTCAGCGAACTGGTTCATGCCTGCATTCGTGAAGAGCAGTGTCGTGTTACCAACCGGTACTAAGGGACCGCTCTCCACGATCTCGTGGCCCATCTCCTCGAAGAAATCTAAGAAAGCCTGTCGAATCTCGTCAGATGTCTTAGGGACACTCATGGATACCTCGATTTCAGAAGTCAGTCGTCAGTCGTCAGACAACAGCCAACGCGATCTTACTCTATGCTCTGCTCTGTCCTCTGGTTTCTAATCAAAAAAAGCACCTGCAGCACGTCGCAGGTGATGGATCGATTGTAGTTCAGGGAGGGATTATCCTCAAATTATTCGGCCTCTACCAGCTCATGCCGTAGTAAATGGAGGGCTCGCGCCGATAGCCAAAGGCGCGTTACCTCGTCTCGGCCTACTCGTGGAAAGTGCTTAACCACAGCACGATCTCTTCCTGCAACCACGATCAGACTCTCGCCCGGGTTCTGACTGTAGGCGCTTTCGCCCTCTGTTGAGTAGATGGCGAGGCCCCATGCTGCACAGTGCTCGGCAGCAAAGGCGGAAGCCCGTATCTTCGCGGTCTCCACATCTGGTAGTTCGCCCACCTCTCCGACCTCACTCGCCGCCACGGGTGCGCCGATCTTTTTCAGTGCTTTAGCGATAAAGCCATCGCTGATCGTCTCATATATAGCGACCGATTCGTGCCGATCGTCGAGCAGGTTGCTCACCACATCTTCCAGCGTTTCCTCATCCTCACCGTAGATCCACTCTCCGACGCGCTGGCGTACCTGTTTTGCGACGTGGTCGATCAATCGATCTGCTTCCTTCTCATCCGCCGCTCGTGCTGTGATGCGGATATCCACCCGACCCGTATGGGCTGCCAGCCCGACCGTCGGGTTCTCCAGCCGTTCTAGGTCCGCGATCTTCTCATCGATGCTACTCTCGCCGATGGCTGCCGTGCGGAGTACCTTCACCTTGATGGTGGCGGCGACCCCCCGCTCGCGCAGGTAGGGAATCACGTGGTCCTCCATCATTCGCTTCATCTCCCGTGGCACCCCGGGGACGGCAATGACGACCTTGTCATTGGGCAACTCCAACAGAATTCCGGGGGCGGTTCCAACGGGATTGTGGAGGGACTTTGCTCCCTGCGGCAGATCAGCCTGCCGCAGGTTATTCTCCCCCGCCTTGCCTCCCCAGCGGGCGAAGAGTTGCTTTACCCACTCCTCCAACTCGGAGTCGCGTACCAGCGGCACCCCTGCGGCATCGGCTATCGCCTCACGAGTGATGTCATCCACGGTAGGCCCAAGGCCGCCGGTGGTGATGACGAGATCGGCCCGCTCCAGTGCCTCCCGGATGGCACCTGCAAGACGTTGGCGATTGTCGCCTACCGTCTGTTTCCGAAAGAGGTTCACGCCCTTTGCCGCCAGCTGCTGCGCCATCCAAGCGGCATTGGTGTCGACGATCTGGCCTAGGAGAAGTTCGGTTCCGATGGTGATGATTTCTGCGTTCATGTGATGTTGTAGGAATGCGGAATGCGGAATGATTCAAGTGCGGAATGCGGAATTCGGAGTGCGGAGTGATGCCGCATCGCTAGTCTCTGGTCTCCAGTCTCTAATCTCGAGTTTCATTCGCGATTTCCGAATCACTCGTTTGATGTTGCATTAGGTAGTAGGGATTGATGGGGGAATAGGGACATGAGAGAAACAAAAAGTCGTGCCCGAAATGTGTCTTCGCCCGCAGAGAGACTGCTCCAACCGACCGCGACCAGGCACCCCTGAGGCACCCGAAAGTGTCCGCTTATAGCTGCTTCCTTCCGGACCTGACTCGTTCACGGCCTTTCGCCGCTCAGGACCCAGCCGCTCTAGCTGAAGCAGCCTCCCTGCGTGCCAAACGCTTCCTCTGGCACGACGGGGCATAGTGTACCACAAAGGGAGACTATGTCAAGTTGGCGTTCCGGGACTCAGTTAGTGCTGTCAGCCACCGGCTCGGCGCTATCCAGTGCGGGAGCATCAGCCGGAACGGCGGGCTCGATGATCGGGCGGGCGATGACGACGACACGGTGGGTGTTGGTTTCGTAGGGCCAGCAGGTTACGAGCGTGAGGCGCTCGTCGTCTGTCGGCTGAACGAATTTGTTGTTTTCACGTCGCACCTCGATGGGTTCGCCCTTTTCTTTGACGATGTACTTCTCTTCGACAGCGTAGCGATAGGTCATGTCACCGGCAGTCAGCTGTATTTCGTGCCCCGGTTCCAGGTTGACCACGTAGCGGAAGACCTCGCCATCTATGTTGTGATGGCCACTTAGCACGGTGTTGCCCCCATGGCCGGGGAGGGTAGAGTTCTTGTGCCACCCGGCCGCGAAGGTTGGCACTACCCACTCACTATACGGGTTGCCCTGCGCGTCTGTCTTCACTTCCCAGCCCATTTCCACGACCGTTGCATCCATTCCAATGGAGGGTGCGACGATGCGAGAGGGGATGGTAGAGGCAGGCGGGAAGGGATCAGGGGTCGGGGTCGGTGGGGGCGTCTCGGTGGCGGCAACCGTCGGCGTAGGGGTTATTCGCGGCTCTGCGGTATAGGGAGGAGACGGTGTGAGTGATGGTACCGGCAGCGCGGTATTCGCTGCGATCGCATCTTGCTCGCTCGTTTTCAGTAAGGGAGTCGGCGTCACTACCTCTGCCGTGACGGCAAGCAGCACCCTCTCCTCCTGGCTCAGCAGGGCCGCTTCCAGACGACTCTGCCGCCACCACATGATGCCACCAAGGAACATCATGGAGAGTCCCAGCAGGGTGAGAAGGTGGGTGAGATAGCGGGTTAGTTTAGGAGACATGGAATTGGATATGGGTTAGTGGGAGTGAGGATGGTGTGTTGCGTGTTGCATGTTGCGTGTTGCATGTTGCATGTGCGCTGCGCGCATGTGCTTTGCACACGTGGTGCGTGGGTGCTTTTAGGCGCGGCGTTGGGCTCGAATGCGGCGGCGGCGCTCTGCGCGGGTCTCGCTGGGCGTGATGTATGGCACTTCCTGGGGATGTTGGTGCCGACGCCATATCAGGAAGGCGCCGAGCAGGACGATGGCGATCCCGATCCACTGCGCGGTGGGAAGGCCCGCGAATCGCCAGGCGTCCGGGCGTTGGAACTCGACCAGGAAACGTCCGATCCCATAGAAAACGAGATAGAGCGAAAAGATGTCGCCCGGGCGTAGTCGATCGGGATAGCGACGGCTAGCCCAGAGAAGCACGCCTAAGGTCATAATGTTCCACAACGATTCGTAGAGGAAGGTCGGATGAAATCGCGTGTCTGCCGGTAAGGTGGCATATTCAGCCAACCGGCGGGACGGATCGATCGAAATGCCCCAGGGAAGGGTCGTCGGCTCACCGTACAACTCCTGATTGAAAAAGTTCCCCCAGCGACCAATCGCCTGTCCGGTTACCAAACCAATCGCACCGATATCGAGCCAGGTCGGCAGGTGCAGGTCATGCTGCCGCACGTACCACCACACCACGAGCGCACCCCCCGCAATAGCACCATAGATGCCAAGGCCACCCTCCCAGAGGGCAAGTGCTCGAGGAAAGGGGATCGACAACCCAGCCAACTCAATGGTGGTAAAGGGATTCTCCACAAAATAATAGTACGGCCCGGTCTGCGCGCCCGCGGGGCTGGAGAGGACATGGTAGAGC
>JALZCF010000516.1 GCA_030863245.1 Chloroflexota bacterium | reverse complement strand
TGTTGCATGTTGCGTGGTGCGTGGTGCGTGGTGCATGGAGGGTAGGGCGGTTGGGTTTGAGGGTTGGCGTCGTAGCTGAAAGGGCTTTAGATTCATAGGCTTGGCTCTGTAGTTTGGGTGCCGTTGGGGCGGTCGGCGGTCCGGGGTGGTCTGGCCGACCGCTTTTTGATGGGGGAAATGGCTTGCGAGGAGAAAGATTGGGATGAATATTGGTGCTGTGTTGATGGTTGTGCTGGTCGCGGTCGTATTGACCGTGGCGGCGTTGCTGTGGGCCGTGCGGCGGGTGATCGAGGATAAGGCGTTGGTGAAGCGTGTTCTGGATGGGGAGGTACTCTTGACGAGGATTTTCCCGGCCACGGCGCGCAAGAGTGAGACGGATCTTTTGTCCGAGCAGGAACGGGAGGTGCTGACGCTCGCCATGGACGAGGTGCTGCCCCCTGGCTGGGCGACGGCGCAATCGAATCAGGCGATCGAGGCTATTTATACATTCGTGGAGGATAAGAAACAGCCCTATCCGGCGCTTGCCATCGACTTGGCTCCGGCCCTCACTGCTCTGGAAGGGAAGGAGGGGCGGCGCGCGATCGGCGCCATCGTGGATACGCTGCCGAATTGCCCGGGAAGGAGCCGAACGCCACCGCCGCCCGGCATGTTTGGGCTCCCTTCCTGCATTCCTGCCGGAATGAACCGCCGGCAGGTGGTGACGCAGGTACAGCGGGCCCTTAGCCGGGAGATCACCCAGCGCCTGCGGCCGGTGCGTGGGAATGTGCTCGGATACGAGGAGTTGGAGGCGCTCGTACCCTCCAAGCCGGGACAGAAGGAACCTCGGGTACGCAAGGCGTTTCAGGATCTGCGCCAGAGCATCGTCCAGATGCGCCGTCTCTCCTGGCTTTTGCTGCTGATCGCCATTGCCAGTCTGGCTCTAGCCCTCTTCTTTGTCAACCCTACCCTGCCTGAAGCAGCGCTGTGGCTAGGCTGGCCCCTGCTCATCTCGGGCCTGGCTATCTTCATCGTCTCGTTCCTGCTCATGATGCGCCTCCGCCGCCGGCTCTACGGCCCCGGTAGTCCCGTCGCCCTACAGGAGTGGTTGTCGGAGCCAATCGGTCTTTGGCGGCGGCAGCTGTGGCTGTGGGGAGGGGTCTTGCTGGTGGTGGGAGCTGTGCTCGTGATAGCTGGCTATGGGTTAGTCGGTTAGCTCCTACAGTTCTCACAGGAGCTGTGGGAACTGTAGGAGCTGTGGGAGCTGTGGTCCGTGGCTCAATCGCGCACGATGTGCGCGCCTAGGCTACGCAGCCGCTCGTCCAGCCGTTCGTAGCCGCGGTCGATCTGTTCGACGTTGTAGATCACGCTGGTGCCCTCCGCGCAGAGGGCGGCGATGACGAGGGCCATGCCCGCGCGGATGTCAGGGCTGGAGAGCACCTGGCCATAGAGGCGGGAGGGGCCGACGACGACGGCCCGATGTGGGTCGCAGAGGACGATACGGGCGCCCATCGAGATGAGCTTGTCCACCCAGAAGAGGCGGCTCTCGAAGAGCTTCTCATGGATGAGGATGGTCCCTCGCGCCTGCGTGGCGACGACGAGTGCGATGGAGACGAGATCGGCAGGGAAACCCGGCCATGGCATATCGTCGATCTTGGTAATCGCTCCGTGCAGGTCCTCTTGCACCACAAGGGTCTGGTTTCCGGGCACGAAGATATCGTTGCCTTGCACCTCCCACCTTACACCGAGCCTCCCAAATTTGATGGCGCTGATGCGGTGCTCCTCGGGGCGGCAGTTGCGGATAAGGAGCTCGCCCCCCGTCGCGGCGGCCAGCCCGATAAAGCTACCCACCTCCAGGTAATCAGGACCGATCTCGAATTCTGCCCCGTGTAGCTGCTCTACTCCATGGACAGTCAGCGAACTGGTGCCGACTCCTTCGACCTGGGCGCCCATTTGATTGAGTAGGTGGCAGAGGTCCTGGATGTGCGGCTCACTGGCAGCGTTGCAGATGGTGGTCGTGCCAGGTGTGAGAACTGCCGCCATCAGCACGTTTTCCGTCGCCATCACGCTCATCTCAACCAGGAAGATGTTCGCCGCATGTAACCCTTCGGGCGCCACCATCTGGTAGGCATCCGGCGTTACCTCCACCTCGACTCCCATCTGCCGGAATGCTGCGATGTGTGTGTCAAGGGGACGACGGCCAATCCTGTCCCCACCAGGACGGGGCAGGGTGGCGCGTCCGGTGCGTGCAAGCAGCGGCCCAGCGAGCAGGAAGGAGGCGCGGATCGATTGGCAGATCGAGCGATTCGGCTCTGTGTGCAGGATGTCTCGCGCCCGAAACTGTACGACGTGCTCTCCTTGCTCCTCCACCTCACTCCCTAGATCGTGGACGAGCTGTGTCATCGCGCGCACGTCAGCGATGCGGGGTAGGCGACGCAGGAGCACGGGCTCGTCGGTGAGCAGCGTCGCCGCAATAGCCGGGAGTGCTGCGTTCTTGCTTCCTCGCGGCTCGATGGTGCCCTCGATGGGGACCTTTCCCTCGATAATAAAGCGGTTCATGTGAATCTGTACTTTCCCTAATCCTTGTTCTGTTTCTCCAACTGCGTTGCTCTCACCTCGATTCCCAGCCCGACGTTCCACCTGTCAGCGGCGTTACCGTTACGTACCGCCAGCTCGAGGAAACCATCGCTGCCGATGTAGGCAACGGGCGCGCCGGGTGGTACATCGGAGAAGGTGCTAGCGATAGGGGATAAAACAATCTCTGTGCCTTCGAGCTCCACCTGCCAGACTCGTCCATCGCCCTTGCAGGAATCTGGATCGTCCACGGCAATTTCCGCGAGATGCTGGCGGGAGATGTTGGTGACGAGGTTACCGAAGCGGTCGATATGCATTACGGTGCCGATCACATGGTCCCCCATGCGGCGGGCGGTCGGCAGGTCGAGGCGGCGCAATGCCTCACTGGGCAGCGGCTCGCCTAGGGACGCCAGTGGTACGCCGGCGGCGAGGTAGGCGGCGGCGGGCGCGAAGATATCCCGCCCGTGGAAGGTGGCGGAGGGGTGGGGGAGCTGGTAGCGCGGATTGGCGAGTGTGGCGGCACCGTGTACGGGCCAACGGTCCAGTATGTGTGTCAGCATGCCGTTATCTGGTAGCACGAAAATCCACTCGCCCGCTTTCACCGCCACCGCACGCCGCGCGCTTCCTACACCTGGATCCACGACAGCGCAAAAAATCGTCCCGGCTGGGAAGTAGGGTACCGCGATCATCAGGGTGTAGGCGCCGTGTGCCACATCCTGCGGGCGAATCTCATGGGTCAGGTCAATCACCTGTGCCTCAGGCGCGATGCCCGCGATGACCCCTTTCATCACCCCCACATAGCTGTCCTGGGTACCGAAGTCCGTCAGCAATGCAATAATCATTCGAGCCTCCGGTGAGTAGGCTAGCAGAGAGTGGGCTAAGTTTCAAGCCTGCGCGATCAAGAAAACGCCTGGGATAGGTCACTGCCAGGAATAAAAAAGCCCCCGCCGAAGCGAGGGCTCTTTGCATCGATGATGCGTGATGGGCTTAGTACATGCCACCCATGCCGCCAGCGCCAGCACCAGGCATCGGAGCCGGCTCCTCCTCGGGGATATCCGTGACCAGGGCTTCCGTGGTCAGGATCATCGAGCCGATGGAGGCAGCGTTCTCGAGTGCGGAGCGGGTGACCTTCGCCGGGTCAATGATGCCCGCGTCGAACATATCGATATAGTTGCCTTCCAGCACATCATAACCGAGGTAGGGGTTGTTCTGCTCCTGTTGGCGGCGGCGGATCTCCTCGGCCACCACCGCGCCATCGGCACCCGCATTGCGGGCAAGCTGGCGGAGCGGCTCCTCGAGCGCGCGGTAGAGGATCCGGGCACCGGTCAGCTCATCGCCTTCCAGTCCAACGCCATCCTTGATCGCCTCGCGCGCACGGATCAGGGCCACACCACCACCGGGGACCACACCCTCTTCCACCGCGGCGCGGGTCGCGCGGAGGGCGTCCTCAACGCGGTGCTTCTTCTCCTTCAGCTCGGTCTCGGTCGCGGCGCCCACGCGTACGATGGCGACACCACCGGAGAGCTTGGCGAGGCGCTCCTGCAGCTTCTCGCGGTCGTAGTCGCTGGTCGTGGTCTCGATCTGCGCCTTGATCTGGTTGATGCGGGACTTGATATCGTCCGCATCACCCGCCCCATCGATGACCGTCGTGTCGTCCTTGGTGATGACGACCTTCTCGGCCCGACCCAGGTCGGCCAGCGTCGTGGAGTCAAGCCGGCGACCCATCTCCTCGGTGATAACCTGACCACCCGTGAGGATGGCGATATCCTGGAGCATGGCCTTGCGGCGGTCACCGAAGCCCGGCGCCTTGACAGCCGCGACGTTGAAAGTACCGCGCAGCTTGTTCAGCACCAGCGTCGCCAGCGCCTCACCGTCCACGTCCTCTGCAATGATCAGCAGGTTGCGGTTACCGCTCTGGATCAGCTTCTCCAGCACGGGAACGATGTCCTGCGCGCTGGAAATCTTCTTGTCATGAATCAGGATGTAGGGGCTATCCAGAACCGCCTCCATGCGGTCCGAATCGGTGACGAAGTACGGGCTGATGTAACCGCGGTCGAACTGCATCCCTTCGACGAACTCCTGCTCGAAGGCCAAACCACGGGACTCTTCCACCGTGATGACACCGTCCTTGCCGACCTTGTCCATCACGTCCGCCAGCAACTCGCCGATCTCACGGTCGCCCGCCGAGATGGCGCCAATCTGTGCAATCTCTTCCTTGCTGGTGATCTGCTTGGCCATCTCCTTGATCTGACCGACCACCTCAAGGGTTGCCTTGTCGAGGCCGCGCTTGATCAACATCGGGTTCGCACCCGCGGCGACGTTGCGGAGACCCTCGTTCACGATGGACTGCGCCAGCACGATCGAGGTGGTCGTACCGTCACCCGCCACATCATCCGTCTTGGTGGCAGCCTGCTTCACTAGCTGCGCGCCCATGTTCGAGAAAGGCTCCTCCAGCTCAATCTCCTTGGCGACGGTCACACCGTCGTGGGTTACCGTCGGCGCCCCGAACTTCTTGTCAAGCGCCACGTTGCGGCCTTTGGGACCGAGCGTTGTCTTGACGGCGTTCGCCAGCGCATCGACGCCTTCCTTCAACTCCTGGCGAGCATGCGTTGAGAAGCGAATCTGCTTTGCCATATTAGTTGTCCTCCTGTCGTAATTGTGATATTTATCTTACAGAGTGGTCAGTAACCAGTAATCAGTAGTCAGTAACCGATTACTGGACAACTGCTAGCAGGTCGTTTTCCTTGAGAATCAAAACCTTGCGGTCGCCGTCGAGCTTGAACTCGGTACCGGCGTACTTCGCGTAGATTACGCGGTCACCTTCTTGAACGTCGAGGGGTTGGCGTTTGCCACTTTCGTCGGTCTTGCCTGGGCCAACGGCCAATATGGTGCCTTCCTGGGGTTTTTCCTTCGCGGTGTCGGGGAGAACGATACCACTTGCCGTGGTCTCCTCGCGCTCCAGGGGTTCGACGATGACACGATCGCCGAGAGGCTTCAGGTTAATCGCCATAGGATTACTACCTCCTCTATTCTGAACTGTGAGATTTACCGGCATACTTTTAGCACTCATCCATTTTGAGTGCCAGACGTAGCAAAGTATAACAGGGAGTGCTAAATCGTGCAAGTGAGCGTAGTTTTCGAGTCCCCTACAGAGTGCGTCATCTTGCCATTCATACAGTAACCCCCTGGACTATTCTCATAATTCCTCCAGTTTTCTCCGCGACACTCTCTTTTCCGAGTTTTCGAGATGGTGAATTAGCAGTGGCACGTGGGTATTGACAATTCCACGACGATTTCAGGGTAGCCTCGTTGCTGTGGTACTAGGGAAGAAGGGGCTATAGGGACAAGAGGAGCTACAGGCGCTTCTTATCCCCACTTGAACAGCAAACACGGTTAGGGTTTGCCGAAGCAGGGGGGAGCGCTACAATTGAATCCCGCCATTCGTTCCGTTCTGGATCAATTCACTAAATCTGGTGGTACTAATACTACAACGAGGTTTTACCACATCCTCGATTGTCACTCTGAACGAAGTGAAGGGTCTCCGGCCTCGCGCAGAGAGATGCTTCCCTCCGCGAGATGCCTCACTCGGTTCGGCATGACATAAGACCGAAGTCTCGTTGTGGTACTATTTTGGTATGAGTAACGGATGTGCGGCGTTCCATCTCACTCGTCACGTTTCTCGCTTAGGTAGATGGCGATAGTCAAGGAGGATTGATGCGTCAGGTTGAGAGATTGGTGCAAGAGGTATCAGACAATGTCGAGAAGGTGATTCTGGGGAAACATCGAGCGGTTCGGCTCTGTCTGATCGCGCTGTTGTGCGAGGGACATGTCCTGATCGAGGATGTGCCAGGGGTTGGGAAGACGGTGCTTGCCAAGTCGTTGGCGAAGAGCGTGGGGTTATCTTTCAAGCGGATTCAATTTACGCCGGACCTGTTGCCCTCCGATGTCACCGGCGTTTCCGTGTTCAACCAGCGATCGACGACCTTCGAGTTTCGTCCCGGTCCCATCTTTGCCAACGTGGTGCTTGCCGACGAGATCAACCGTGCCACCCCAAAGACGCAGTCCGCATTGCTCGAGGCGATGGAAGAGCGCCAGGTAACGGTGGATGGCGCCACGTATCAGGAACCGCGCCCATTCATGGTGCTCGCCACCCAGAACCCCATCGAGTACGAGGGCACTTTTCCCCTACCAGAGGCGCAGCTTGACCGCTTCCTGCTTCGCATCCATCTTGGCTATCCGGACGCCCGCTCCGAGATTGATGTATTATCCAACCAACAGCGGGAGCATCCCATCGAGCGCATCGGGCAGGTCGTGGAGTCAGAGCAAATTCTTGACGCCCAGCAGGCAGTGCGCGAGGTGTACGTGGACGATAAGATCAAAGAGTACATTGTCGCCGTCGTGCGCGCTACGCGCGAGCACCCCGATGTCTACCTAGGTGCTTCGCCACGTGGCTCATTGGGGCTCTACCACACGGCCCAGGCGGCGGCGGCTGCGGCCGGCCGCGACTACGTTATTCCGGACGACGTGAAGGCGTTGGTGGGGCCAACGCTGGGTCACCGCCTGATCATTAGCCCGTCGGCACGGATCAAGAACGTAGAGGCGGGGGAGGTCATCAAGGAAATACTGGCGGGTATTCGAGTGCCTGGTGCGGTGCCGGTGCATTAGGGAGTGCGAAGTGCGGAGTGCGGAATGAGTCAAATGGGGAGTGATTGCCGAGGAGGTTGCTAGATCCCGTATTAGGCTCCAAGTTCTGATCTGCTCGTTGCCGCGTTGGTAGTTATAGGGATAGTGATGCAGAAACGTGCTGTTGTCTTCTTGGCCCTCTTTCTTATCGCCTCGATCATTGCGTTGCAGACGGGGCGACGTCTCTTCTTGAGTCTGGCCTACCTGTTGGGCGTGACCGTCGCGCTCTCCCTCATTTGGGCCTGGGTGAACCTGCGCTGGCTCGCCATTAGCCGCATGACGCAGTCGTTGCGGGCGCAGGTGGGAAGTTCGGTCGAGGAGCTCATGATCGTGCGCAACAAAGGCTGGCTTCCCAAGCTATGGCTGGAGGTGCATGATGCGTCGGAGCTGCCCGATCACCATATCAGCCGCGTCATCCACGGTTTAGGGCCAAGGATGTCGCGAAGCTGGAGTGTGAGGACGAAGGCCAGCTATCGCGGTCGCTACCGGCTCGGGCCGATGCAGCTCGTTTCGGGGGACCCCTTGGGTCTCTTCCTCTTCAAGCGCGATCTGCCACAAACCTCCTACATTACCATCTACCCTGCAACACACGAATTACCTGGCTTCGCGCCCCCGGTTGGTCACCTGCTGGGAGGCGAGAGCCTCCAGCAGCGCACCCACCACATCACGCCGAATTTTGCCGGCGTCCGGGACTACCTGCCGGGCGACGCGCTCAACCGTATCCACTGGCGCTCGACGGCCCGCACAGGCCGGCTCATCGTCAAGGAGTTCGAGGAGGACCCGACTGCGGACATCTGGATCGTATTGGACATGGACCGCGAGAGCTTCGTACAGTCCTCCGAGCCCCTTGAGGATCCTCTGAAAGAAAGCAAGTTTGCCTGGCTCCTCGAGCAGCCAGCGGTGGTGCTGCCGAGCACGACAGAAACGGGCGTCACCGTGGCCGCTTCCCTGATGAAGCACTTTCTGGAACAGAACCGTTCCGTCGGTATGATCGCCCACGCCCAGGAGCGCGAGGTACTGCAGCCCGACCGGGGCCTGCGCCCGCTGACTCGCGCGTTGGAGTATCTTGCGGTGCTGCAGGCCGAAGGCAGGCGCCGGCTACACGAGGTGCTGGCGCTGGAAGAAGCGTTTTTCACGCGTGGCACAACCCTCGTCCTGGTGACCAGCAGTGCGAGCACGAAATGGGTTGAGGCGCTGCAGGTATTGCGCCGTCGGGGGGTCCGTGCGGTTGTCATACTCATCGATCCGGCGTCGTTTGACCCGTACGCTCGACATCTGGATGAGGTGCGTGCCGCACTGGCCATCCAGAGTGTACCGACCTACATCGTCCGCAACCGCGACGCCATCCCAGAGGCGTTGAGTCAACCGGCGGTGGTCTCGTGACCTGGCAACGCATCAGGATCCGGGCACCGCACCTGAAGGGGGGTGCTGAAGATTGGATCAATGTGGATGCGCCGTTGACGATGGAAGAATTGGTGGGGGATGGCGTTGTGCTGGTCGATTTCTGGGATTATACCTGCGTCAACTGTATCCGTACGTTGCCCTACCTGATCGAATGGCATGAACGATATGCGCCGCTAGGCTTGACGATTGTGGGCATTCACACGCCAGAGTTTGCTTTCGCCCAGGAGCGGGAGGCGGTCGAGGCGGCGGTGGATCGCTTGGGCATCCCCTACCCGGTGCTGCTGGACAACGAGCAGGCCAACTGGAGCGCCTTCGCCAACCGTACCTGGCCGACGAAGTACCTGATTGACTCCA
>JALZCF010000514.1 GCA_030863245.1 Chloroflexota bacterium | reverse complement strand
ATCGCTAGTGTCACCCGTCACTGCACCCCAGGCTTCCTGCGCCTTCCCCTCCATCTCGTCCAGTTTGCCTTCGGCCTTCATCTCGACATCTTCTTGACGATGCTCAGGCATGAGTTGCTCTCCTTTGCTTGATTGAACCTCGTTGTCAATAAAAGTAAAGCAACCCCGGTGCCAGCGAAAGAGGCTTAGGCAGCCGGTTCGTTCCGCCTTACAAGCAGCTCATCCAGCGCCTCCAGGAGGATTGTGTTCTCCTCGACTGTATTGTAGAAGTAGGTGGAGTAACGGATAGCGCCCGGGCGGTAGTCAATGATAATATCCCGCTCTTTGAGCGCGGCAGTGATACTGGCAGGGTCATCGACGTTCACCAGCACGATCCCTGCGCGCTCGTCCGGCGTCAGCTCCGCGCCGCGAATATCCCAACCTCGCGCTTGGGCGCGCTCCACAAAGTCAGTGACGAGCGCACGCGTGCGCTCGCGGATCCGCTGTGGGCCGACCTCGTTGATTATCTGGAGTCCGGCGCGCCCTGCAAAGACAGACTCCATGGGGGGTGTGCCACTCTCGAAGCGCCGCGCGTCCTCGGCATAGCCCCATCGTTCCGAATCAAACTCAAACTGGTACTGGTTGGCAAACCACCCGGTAGTTAGAGGCTCCAACTGCGGGATCAACTCTTCACGGACATAGAGATAGACGATGCCCGGCCCGCCAAGCAGCCACTTCAGCCCCCCTGTCATGAGCACGTCCACATCCATCGCCCTCACATCCGTTGGAAGCTGGCCAGTGCCCTGGTACGCATCGATGATACAAAGCGCTCCGTTATCGTGCGCGATATCCGCAATCGCCCTTATATCCTGGATCGCGCCTGTGGTGAAGAAGACGTGTGAGGTCACAGCGGCGGCCGTCGTCAGCGTGATAGCCTCCTCCCACGCGCTCAACGGTACCGTGACCCCGTTGCTAGGCAAGGTACGGGTGACCACCCCTTGCGGCGCCCACGCGTTCCACAGATAGTGCACCGTTGGGAAGTCCAACTCGGTGGTCACCACCTCGGGCCGCTCCCCAAAATGAGGCAGAAGCCCGGTGGCCAGGCTTGCGAGCGCCGCACTCACGCTAGGCAGCAACGCCACCTCATGCTCCTCTGCATTAACCAGGCGCGCAAACTCCCGACGGGTATCGGCCATGACCCCTATCCAGCGCTTGTACCACGCCGAGGCTCCCCACTCTGCCCACTCCTCCATGAAGGCATTGACAGAATGGCGCACCCGCATGCTCAGGGCCCCGAGCGAGCAAGAATTAAGATAGACTTTCCTTGACAGGATCGGGAACTCATCCCGGTAGGCCAGCAATTCTTCATGTGGGATCTCCATCGATCATCTCCTTCCTGCAATAGGGGGTGTTTCACCATCGCCTCTCCACAACACTATATGGGGAGCAATTCTCGTGCGCAAATCACCTCCACCACCCTCACCGCTCCGTTGCCATTTGCCGCCCTTCATGTTTTACACCACTTGCGTTTTGAACGTAGTAAACACTTTGGTGTTCGTGAGGCGGACGAACACTAAAGTGTTTACTACGAACCTACTCCGCCTGTTCGTGAGGCTTGATGCCTCAACCGCTCTTACGTTTTACGTTTTACGTTTTACGTTTTAGGCCTTACCATGTCTAATGACCAACGATAACTACGAACGACTGACAGGAAGAAGGCATGCCTTTAATTGGTGCACATTGTTCGGTAGCCGGGGGAATATGGACCGGGTTTGACCGTGGCGAGGAGATCGGCTGCGATGCTATCCAGATTTTCACTAAATCGAACCGCCGTTGGAAGTCCCCTCCGTTGGAGGCGGAGGATATCGAGAAGTTCCACCAGCGTGCGGCGGAGACGGAGCTACCTGTCGTCTCCCACTCAAGCTATCTCATCAACATCGCCTCCCCGAAAGAGGAGATCTGGCATAAGTCGCTCGACGCCTACTTCGACGAGATGGATCGCTGCCGTGCCCTCGGCATTCCCTATCTGGTGATGCACCCCGGTGCGCATACCGGCAGCGGTTACGACGTTGGGATCGAGCGGGTGGTCGAGGCGATCAACCGCGAGCACGAGCGGGGCGACGAGTCAGCAATGCTGTTGCTCGAGATCACGGCTGGTACGGGCACGACACTTGGTGCAGAGATGGAGCATTTCGAGAAGGTGCTCGAGCGGCTTGCGGAGCCGGAACGTCTCGGCATCTGCTTTGACACCTGCCACGCCATCGGGGCTGGTTGGGACATCATCTCGGAGGAGGGATACGAGGCGATAATGGAGGAATTCGACCGACGGATCGGAGTGGAACGCATTCGATGCTTCCACCTTAACGATTCCCGGTACGAGCTCGGCTCCAACCGCGACCGTCACACGCACATCGGATTTGGCTACGGGACTTTGGACGCCTTCCGCAACGTCCTCAACGATCCTCGTTTTACGGATCGCCCCATGTTACTAGAGACGCCCAAAGATGATGAGATGACACAGGATGTCGTCAACCTAAAAGTCCTCCGAGGCCTTCTCGACGACGCCGAAACACCGGTCACGGAAGAGGATCTGGACGAGCTGTGGAAAGGCGTAGAGCAGCTCCAAGGAAAAGATGAGTAGAGCTCTTCGTTCGCGAGAATTCTCACTGAACGGTATGGAACCTAAGCGATGCAACACGCCGTACCCATTCCGCATTCCACAATCATGAAACCTTTCTGGGAGCTACCCTGGGAGGAGCAGCCGCGTTTCGGGGAGCGTCCATGGGCGTGTGAGGCGGAAGAGGCGCAACGCTACTTGAACGTGCCGCTGCTTTGGCCTGATGAGGAAGCCCTACCGGAGGGAATGCGTCTCAGCACGCTTACCGTACGACCGGAGGGGGAGACATCTTGGTCGAGTGCGCGGCTGGTGTTGGTAGGCGATGGGCGACAACTGCGCCTCAAGCAGTTTCATTACGACTGGTGGCGTCCAACGGATCTTGCTGTTGGATTACGGACCACGCGGGGCTTCTACCGGGCGGGGGAGGGCGTGGTGGCCTGGGGACGTGACTTCCGGGGGCGTGCAGCGGCACGCATGGCGTGGGGACGCACGACAGTCGATCTGCGCATCGATCGAGGTGCCTTCGTCGAATGGGAGTTGAGACAGCTACTCGCCCATCTCTTCCCCGTCGTCCCGGCAGCTTTGCCCATACTCAAAAAGCCGGCGTTCCACGAAATCTCCTATCATGTCCGGCGTGGCTATGGTCCGCAAAATCTCGACGAATTGGCCGCAGCTAGCTGGACAGCAGATAAGGCGGCCATCACCACAACCTCCTCCACCCCCATTCTGCTTCCCGACCCGATGCCATCCGGCTGGCGCTGGGATGCTGCATCGATCTGGCCCATCCCACCTCCTCAAGAGACCCAATGGCTGCTACGGGATGAGAAGGGACAGAATCTGTTCTACGCGCGCGCACGCCCAGCGAATGACGACCAGCCCCTCAAGCTTCCCCCTACCTATCGTATCGATGAGGGGTGGCGTCCCCGACAGATCATGCTCCGTCGCCGCCGCGCGACCCTCGCGGTTCAGCATCCCGATCTCGGCGGCTGGAGTGCCGCCTGGGCCGAAAATGGGCACCGTTACCAGGTCTTCGTGCGCGCTGGCACCCTATCTGGACAGCGCGCCTTTCGTGACATGATAGAACGCCTCAAGCCGCAGTGAGGGCGGCAAGTAGCCGTAGTGCGGAGTGATTGGAAACTAGGGAGTGCGGAATGTGGAATGCGGAGTGCGGAATGATTGGAGGGTGGAGAGTGGAGAGTGGGGAGTGGGGGACGATGTTGGAGGAATTTCACGTATGCTGCGTTAGGAAGTGGAGTAGAGGAGAGCAATCATGAGCGATGGAGAGAAAAAGTGGATGGAGCCTGAGGAAGCAGAGGAGGAGGGGCGCCCGCCAGAGGATGATGATGCACCGCCCGATGATGAGGAGGTAATGCTTACGCTTGGCTCCTCCCATGACTCAGTGACGGACTTTGACACGCTGCTTGATGAAACGGCAGACGAGGACGACGAGTTGTAAGCGAGGGCACTTCCGGCTATCTTGCACGCCTTCCAAAAGACGGTTATAGTGTCAGGCGCAATGCCTTATCCGAATCCTGTCTGAATCATGTAGAAACGGAGAGAAAGGATGGATTTCTTTCGACGTGACAAAGATCCGAACGAGGAGTGGCGTCGGACCCGTAAGACACTGGAGCAACGGCTGGAGCATCTGAGAGAGGAGCCGCGCGGTTCCTCCGATCGTGATGCAGCACAAGAGTCGTGGTCCCAGGAAACGCAACCCACACAGGAAGAGTGGGAGGAGGAGTTTGACCAACCGATGGCAGAGGAGCAGCGCGAGGAGGCGCTCGACCAACCAGTGGCAGAGGGGCAACGCGAAGAGGAGGCAGGGCCCGCTGACCCTCTCGCACACTTCCGGCGGGGAGCGACCATGGTTGCCAAAGACAGTACCTTTAGTGGGATGCTGCAATCGCGGGGTAACCTCTTCATTGAAGGCAATTTCGATGGGGAGCTCGACGCACGAGACACGGTTGTCATCGCCGAGACGGCGGACGTCAAAGCGGATGTACGTGCCACGGACGTCATCGTAGCCGGACGGCTGGATGGGACAGTGGACGCCACCGGGCGCTTCCACGCTATGCCGACAGCGCGTGTCGCCGCGGAGATCACGAGTGCTAGTCTCCGCATAGAGCAAGGCTCCCATATCGATTGCCGCTTCGCCATGAAAGCCAGAGAGGAGGCAAACGGCTGATGAGCGATCACTACCAGACATCGGGACGTTCGTCGGAGACTGAGGTGTCGGATATCCAGAACGACGCGCTCAGCGAGAGCCGCATCGATCGATACTCACACTTTGATGGCTTGTACACTACCACTCAGGACCTGCGCATCGAGGGCACTGCCGAGGGAGAGATTGAGTGCGAGGGCACCGTGACCATTGCCGAGAATGCACGCGCCACCGCCACCGTGAACGCTCGCAATGTCATCGTGGCGGGTGACGCCGAAGGTGACATCTTCTGCCGAGAGCACTTTATCCTACAGCCGACCGGTACCATGCGAGGCCAGGTGCACGCGGCTAGTTTGAGCGTCGAGGAGGGCGCCTTCTTCGAGGGCGAGTTCCGCATGGTGACTCAGGAAGAGGCGGACACGCCCACGGCTGTGACGGAGGAGGAAACGCAGGGGTTATTGGTAGCCGAAGGCATGGCGGACGAGACCGACGAAGTGGATGAGCCGCCTCCCTTATCGACAGAGGTGGAGAGCACATTGTTCAGTGAGGATGGATCCACAGCTGACGTGGCTGAGACCGAGGAAACGACGGCGGACGAGGCGTTCGAGGGATTCGACGAGGAACTGGAGCGAGTCGACGTAGAGGCAGAACTCGAGGATACCGCCTATTAAGAGGACCTACGGCGTAAAATGAGAGGATGAGAAAGTGGGGGTGGCAGACGACAGGGATCGTCCGAGAAACGTTGCCACCCCCACCTCACAACTGTCTTAGCGCCGCCTCTCACCTGTGTCGTCCTGTGCCTCTAACTCCGTGGTAGCAGGTCGATCCTCTACGTTCTCCTCAGCCCACTCTTCAAACGGCGTGTCCGCTTCTCCTGTCGCCATGCGGAATTCGCCCTCAAAGAAGGCGCCCTCTTCGACGACGAGGCTGGCGGCACGCACGCGACCCCGCATCTCCCCACTGGGCTGGATGAGGAAACGCTCGCCGCACTCGATGGTGCCCTCCGCACTACCCGCAAGAATGACATGCCGGGCCTGGACAGTAGCATTCACGCTCGCGCCCTCGGCAACGGTGACTGTTCCCTCACAACGAATTTCTCCCTCAAGTGTCCCTTCAATGTGGAGATCCTGCGCTGTTGTGTACGTCCCATCGAAGTGCGAGTACTGGTCAATCCGGCTCTCACTGACGGTTGCCTCTCCCACCTCGTCCACCTCATCCATCTCCGACCGGGTTGTCGGCTCATACAGTCCATTCATCGGTAGCTCCCTTCTCCTCTCCGATACGTGAGGGTAATACCAATCGAGATTTGGGGTGCCGCTTCACGCCACGCTTGGTATAAGAGTAAATCCGTTTGCCATATAAGCGTTAAGGTAGTAGAGGGGCAACAGGAAGACCTGACGATCTCCCTACGCTACCCATACGTTTTCGATACGCTCAACTTGGCGTTTGGGTCCCGTAGGCTCGGTCCAGCACCTGCACTGTATGGAGTACGGGCATCGAGTGGCCGAGCCCTTCGAGATGGCTCTGTATCTGCATCATGCAGCCGATGTTCCCCATCGCCACCGCGTCGGCACCCGTCGCGAGCACATTGCGCACCTTGCGCTCTCCCAGCTCGTGGGCGATGGCCGGCTGCTCCAGATTGTACGTGCCTGCCGAGCCACAACATAGCTCACCGTCCGGAATCTCGAGGAGTGTAAGGTTAGAGATACGGGAGAGCAAAGTGCGCGGCGCTTCCCGCACTCCTTGGGCGTGCGCGAGGTGGCACGCATCGTGGTACGCCACCGTCAAAGGCTGCGGGAGCGCCAGCGGCTCGACCAGTCCCAGCGCGTCCAGGAAAAGGCTCACATCTTCGACCTTTGCGGCGAAGGTTCGTGCCAGCTCCTCCTCTGCCGATCCCGCAAATAGAAGAGGATACTCTCGCATGCCGGACCCACAGCCGGCCGCGTTCGTGAGGATGGCATCTACATCGCTGGGAAACACTCGCAGATTGTTGGAGGCGAGCTCGAGGGCACGTTTCTCCTCTCCATCATGCAGAGCGAGAGAGCCGCAGCATCCCTGCCCTTGCGGAATGACCACCTCCACGCCATTTCGTGCCAGAACCCGCAGGGTGGCCCAATTGATCTCGGGCGCCAACACCTGCTGGGCACAGCCTACCAGTAGGGCCACGCGGGCGCGGCGCCTGCCTTGCGCCGGGTAGAATGGGGGCAGAGAGTGCGCCGCAGGCAGTTGGCGGGGCAGAAGTCCGAGCATCGCAACGAAGGTGTCTGGCAGGAATCTTCTCAGCGGTTGTGCCAGTCGTCCCAGTTTCGCTGCAATGCGGAAGCGTGCAGGATACGGGAGGCTCTCGTGGACCATCGCCCGCGTGATGCGTTCCAGGGGGGTGCGCGTGCGGCGAGCCTCCGCGTAGGCGCGGAAGGGCGTGAGCAGTTCCCCATAGGGCACACCCGAGGGACAGGCTGGCACGCAAGCCATGCAGCCGAGGCAGCGATCGATATAGGGCATTGTCTCTTCCAGCTCGAGGTTTCCCTCCAGAACCTCCTTCATGAGGAAGATGCGGCCACGCGGGGAGTCCATCTCCTCCCCCATGACTTTGTAGGTCGGACACGCCGACAAGCAGAAGCCACAATGGACGCACGCCTTGACAGCGTGCGCCATCGCCTCGCCCCGCGGTCCGAGTTGCTCGAGCGGAATGTTATGTTGCATGATTACCTTTCTAGGAAGCGGCCCGCAGGATCCAAGGCCGCTTTCACACGACGCGCGAAGGCGTTATCGAGAGAGCACCCGAGCAGGGGTCGCTCGGACCACCCCAGGAGCACGAGCCCGGGGAGCTCCAGCTGTACCAGGAAGCTATCCAGTTCGGCTAGGTCCCCGGACCACGCGACCCACGCCACGTTGCCTCCCACCCCATAGCGCCGACGGCAGTCGTGGGTCGCCAGTTGCCCCTCCAGTCGGGGAATCCGTTTCTGGGTTATCGGCACCTTTACGAGCGCCCACCCCTCTGGCACCCACTCCAACTCGCGCGCCGCCCGCCAGAAGCCCACTTCCTCCGTTCCGTCCAGCGTCGCCCCCTGGCCCAGAAAGGCCCGAAGTACGTCCAACCGGTCCGCGAGCGCACGCTCCAGCCCTCCAATCCGCACCCATAATGTGTCAGGTGGTTCCAACTCAAGAGCGTGTAGCTCCAGCGGTGAGGTAGTCAGACGCACCATGCTGTGAAGCGCATCGTCCAGTGAGGGACAGATGACCTTGAGCGTCGCGAAGCGCTCTGGCTTGGGAAATACTTTGAAGGTCACCTCGACAAATACGCCATACTGCCCGAGACTTCCTACCATCAGCTTGGGCAGGTCGAAGCCCGCGGCGTTCTTGACTACTTTGCCCCCACCACTTATCAGCTCCCCCTCCCCATCCACGAAGCGAATACCCAACAGAAAATCGCGCACGCCCCCATACCGATAGCGCCCCGGGCCGCTCGTGCCGGCCGCCACTGTGCCGCCCAGCGTTGCACCCTGCTCTATCAACAAGGGATCGAAGGGAAGATATTGCCCATGCTCGGCCAGCACCCTCGTCACCTCCTTCACAGGCGTGCCGGCAAGCGCTGTAAAGGTGTACTCCTCCGGCTCGTACTCCAACACACCGGAAAGTGCAGAGAGATCCAGGATGACTTCATTTCCCCTTGTAGTCATAGCAGAAAGAGCAGGCTTGCTCCCCCCGCCACGTGGCAACAGACACCTATTATTCCTTACAATGTCCTGTACCTCTTCAGGTGTGTTCGCTTGGAGGATCATTTGCGGAAAGTGACTCCTTTCGTCTCCAAGGCATGGAGGTCAGGAACGTGTAGGGCTTTGCCCGGGAGCATCTTCCCCCGATTCGCCAGCTCCTGGGGATCAATTGTCCGGCGGAGCCGGAGCATCAGGTCCATGTCTGCCTCACCGAACATCACCGGCAGGTACTGCCGCTTTTCCATCCCAACACCATGTTCCCCCGTGATGGAACCACCAAGCTGAACGCACATATGAAGGATCTCACCGGCGAGCACCTCGGCACGCTCCAGTTCTCCCTCTACACTGTTGTCGAACAGGATGAGTGGGTGAAGATTACCATCGCCCGCGTGGAAGACGTTCGCCACACGGAGGCCGTGTATCTGGCCAAGGCGCTCGATCTCAGCCAGCGCCTCGCCGAGACGGCTGCGTGGCACCACCCCGTCCTGTACGATATAGTCGGGACTTAACCGACCGACCGCCGAGAACGCCCCCTTGCGTCCCTTCCAGATCTTTGCGCGCTGCGCCTCATTCTCCGCCACACGTACCTCATAGGCACCCGAGGCATGGATCACTTTCTGGAGACGCTCGAATTCCGCCTCAACCTGGACTGCCTCGCCATCCAGCTCGACAATGAGGAGCGCGGCCGCATCCTTTGGGTATCCTGCACTCACAGAGGCTTCCGCTGCCTGGATGGCGAGATGGTCCATGATCTCCATCGCGCCGGGCAGCAGACCAGAGGCTACCACCTGTGCGACCGCGTTGCCCGCGGCCTCCAGAGTGTGGTAAGCAGCCAGAACCGTGCGGAAGCGCTCCGGCTTCGGTAACAGACGAAGGGTGATCTCCAGGGCGATGCCGAAAAGCCCCTCGGAGCCGACGAAGAGGCCCACCAGATCCGGCCCGACATGCTCCACGCTCTCCCCACCAAACTGGGCCACCTCCCCATCAGGCAGAACAGCCTTGATGCCGAGCACATGGTTACTGGTCATGCCATACTTCAAGCAGTGGGCACCACCTGAGTTGAAAGCAACATTGCCACCGATGGTGCAGATAAGTTGGCTGGAGGGATCGGGCGCATAATAGAGGCCATAGGGCGCGGCCGCCCGCGAAACATCCAGGTTCACCACCCCCGGCTCGACCACGGCACGGCGCTCCTCTGGATCCAACTCGACGATGCGATTGAGGCGATTGAGGGCAATGACGATCCCCTCCTCAATCGGGAGGGAGCCACCGGAGAGACTGGTGCCACTCCCACGGGCGACGAAGGGCACCGCCTCGCGGTGACAGAGACGCACCGTCTCGACCACCTCCTCCTGGCTCTCCGCTAGCACCACCGCCAACGGTCGCGCTCGAAAAGCAGTCAGCGCATCCGACTCATACGGCGCCAACGCCGCCGCATGGCGCAACACACGCTCCGGCGGATAAAACGTCTCAAGCGCCTCTAACAAAGCTCGCGCACCCATCAAATCACCTTTTCTGTTGCATATTGTATGTTGCATGTTGCATGGGGGTCGTTCGTCTACATACCTTCGAGGAGTGCGAGCCAAGGGTGAACCTATGCATGATTCATTTGTTCCTTGGGCGAACAGCATGCCTGTGCGACTAGCATACCTCTATTTCCGTAGATGGTTAACGGTAAAGTCAAGCTGCAAACGACTGGGTAGCACCTGGCATCCATGCAACATGCAACATGCAACAGAAAAGGTGATTTGATGGGT
>JALZCF010000498.1 GCA_030863245.1 Chloroflexota bacterium | reverse complement strand
CGTTTGCCGCTCCGCTCTTCTTCTGTCGTCCATGGCAGCGAGTCGACCCGCTGGTAGGGGCGCGTTCCAGCCGAATCGTCCACCTGCCGATTAGCTTTCACTGGACAGTAGTAGACTTTCTGCAGCGACTCAATGTACAGCATCAGGTCTTTGGTGGCGTACCAGGTGTCCATCAAGACGGCGTGAAACGGCAGGTGTTTGTGATGCACGATGTTGTTGAGCATCTCACGGACATGGTCAAGTTTGGTTTTGCCATCACCATCGGGATCGTAAATCCGATAGTCGATCAACCAGAACTGCGCCGTCGTGGGATTGACGTAGACGCAGGTGACCACCCCAATCCCTTTGATCACCGTACCAGTATTGCCGCTATACGGGCGGCGCACCAACTCAATCGTCGTCGAGAAATTCTTATCGAGCACGGTGTCGTCAAAGATGATATAGCCCGCAGGGGTGGAACCCAGATCTTGGCCGACGTTCTCCCACACCAGGCGCGGGGAAAGCCGCTCCGCCCGCAAGTAGCGATTGATCGCATCGTGGCTGAACTGTTCACAATGATCAGCAAAGTTGGTGAGTGTGTAGTTAATCTGGCTCACCAACAGGTATTGACAATAATCCAAGCGGGTCACTCGTTCACTCATGCGCTCTACTCTACCCGATCTAAGACGCCGGTGGCGAATCCTGATAGCTCATCTGCGTAAGTCCTAAAGGCTCAACTATACAAATAGTGCAAGATTGGTACAATCGAGGGCATGGATTTTCCGATCATAGACCTCCTAGATGATGAGCAGAGTAGTGCATGGTTGGAGCAGCACTTCCATCCCACTGGACTTCAGTGTCCGCACTGCGAGGCGCCACACACCGAAGCTCGCTTCTTTCGCACCAATAGTGGGAGTGGCTTGCCGGTCTACCGCTGTCAGCAGTGTCAGGGCATTTATAATCTCTATAGTGGCACCATCTTCGCCGGGAGCCAGCTTGCACCTGTGCATGTCGTGCTAATCTTGCGCGGGGTGGTGCAGGGGCAACCCAGTGCCCAACTGGCGCGGGAGATTGGGCTGACGGAGAAAACCGTGTTGAAGTGGCGGCATCGCTTGCATGCCCAAGCGGAGCACCTGCAACCATCGACGCCACTGCCGGACCGAGCGACCGAAAGCGATGAGATGTTTCAGAATGCGGGGGAAAAAAGGTGATGAACACTTTGATCCGGCTGATCCACCGCGTCGCCGCGCCAACAAACGGCGTGGACGTGGCACCTATGCGAATGATCGACCGCCCATCCTAGGCACGGTTGGGCGCGAGACAGGCCATGTCCGCTTGCGCGTGGTAACCGATACACAGGGGATAACGCTGCGTGCGCATGTGCATCAGTTCACGGAGCATGGAACACAGGTGTACACCGACGAGTATGATAGCTATAATGGCATTGCCCGGCTGCATTCGACGGTGGCCCACGGGCAACATGAATGGGCACGCGATGATGACGGTGATGGTATTCGCGAGGTGCATACCAACACGACTGAAGGCATGTGGGCTGGCTTGCGAACCTTCCTGCGTCCGTTTCGCGGTGTCCATAAGCGCTTCTTGAGTGGTTATGTGGCGATCCATGAGTTTCGCGTCAATCTCAAAGCCATAACGGTCAGCTTCGTCGCTGCCCTAGTCGCCTTGCACTAACTGTACTGTTGAGCCGTCCTAAAAGTTTTCGCTCTCCAGTCGGTTGCCCGATTCGCGGAGCATGGCCAACGATTGAAGGCCAGGGAGATGCCGTTGCTACAAGAGCTTAGTGCCAGTGGCAGCCTGGAAATGCGAAGTCGTGCCCTGCGATTGTTACCAGTCCCAGGAATGCACAAGAAGGAACCTAGCCGATCGTCTGTTTCGCCATAGCTTTTCCTGAAGCACCAACTGGGAAGAATTATCAAGCACGAATGAACGGGCTGTATTGCCATCATCATGCCCCAATAACTCTCCCCTTCTTAACTGCCTAGCAACAGCTTACCGATGCCAATGTACGCGGCCTCCTCCGTTGGCGGATGAAATAGACCGGCGCGCACATCTCGGAACAGACGCTCCAGCGGGAACGAGCGCGCCATGGACTGGCCGCCAACCACACGCAGAGCCAGATCGGTGGCATTGACAGCATGCTGCGTTGCAATCGCTTTCGCAAGGCCCACATGTGAAGCAAGATCGGGACGCTGCTCAGGTTGCTTCTCCCTGGC
>JALZCF010000488.1 GCA_030863245.1 Chloroflexota bacterium | reverse complement strand
CTGTGGTACAGCGCCGACTACCACGAAGATCGCCTCCGTCGGACCGTAGTGGCGACGGTGGAACGCCACCAGGTCGTCGCGGCTGATCGCCTCGATGGTTTCCGGGTATCCGGCAGAGGAAGAATGGTAGGGATGACCAGGCGGATAGGCGCTCTCGTAGAAAGTCAGCTCTGCTACAGCGCGGGTGTTGTTCTGTCGCTCCCGAAGTGCTGTGATGCGCTGGTTGCGTACGCGCTCGAGGTGATCCGCCGGGAAGGTGGGATGACGTAGCACCTCGCCCAGCAGCGCTAGGATAGTGGGAAAGTCCTCGGCTAGAGACTTGGCGGAGGCCGAGGACGTGTGGGTCCGGCCCCCTATACCGAGACTGGCACCGACGCTCTCGATGATCTCGTTCAACTCATCATAATCCCGCTTCGTCGTGCCACGCGTTAACAGGGTGGCCACCATACTGGCGAGCCCAGCCTGTTCGGGAGGCTCGTCCATAGCGCCCACCTCGAGTAGCCCACGCACGATCACGGACGGGCTTACGAAGTTCTCTCGGGCGGCCAGCAAGATCCCATTATCCAGACGCCGCAGGGCCACATCGTCTGGACCGGGGAGAGAACTCTTGTGAGACTCTATCATCTTTTTCTATCCGTTCTCGTTGTTCGGTATATACCAGCCTACCGTTCGCTTATCAGGAACGAGGTAACGTTGGGCCGCGGCCTGCACCGCCTCAGCGGTTACCGCATCGATGGAATCGAGGTAGTTCTCGAACCAGCCGAGCGTGGCGACCACGCTAGCAAGGCCGTAGCCGCGCCCCTGGCTGGACATGCTCTCCAGTCCCATCGCCATACGGGCGCGCGTCTGCTTTTTGGCGCGTGCCAGCTCTTCATCCGTGAGCGGCTCTGCCCGGAAGCGTGCCACCTCCTCATCCAAGATTGTCTCGAGATCGTGCCGGTCCGTGCTCGGTAGTACGGTCACCGTAATCTGGAAGAGGTAGGGGTCGATGGTAGCGAGAAGGCCCGAGCCGGCCGAGACGGCCAGGCCACCGTCAACCAGGCGGCGGTAGAGGCGACTTGTCCGGCTGTTGCCGCTGCTGCCGAACATGGGTACCCCCTTTGCCCCCCCCAGCACCGTATCCAGCACCGTAAGGGGCCAGAAATCTGGATCGGTTGCGGCGGGTGCCTTGTAGGCATAGGCCAGAATCGGCGTTGGCTCAGGGCCGTGGATCGAGACGCGCCGCTCGCCGCGCTGGGATGGCTCGACGAACTGTACCGGTGGGACCGCTGGGCCAGCCGGAATGGTGCCGTACAGCGTATCAATCTGTGCCACCATCTCCTCACTGTCGAAATCGCCCACCACTACCGCGATGGCGTTGTTGGGGGTGTAGTACATGCGGTAGTGGTGGAAGAGGTCGTCCCGCGTCATCGTCAGTAGGTCGTTCTCCCACCCAATGGTGAGATGGTGATAAGGATGCAGGTGGAAGGCAGAGGCCTGTACCTCCTGGGCCAATCGGAAGCTGGGATAATTCTCGTACATGTGCAGCTCCGACAGGATCACAGTGCGCTCTGCCTCTGTTTCCGCGGGCTCGAAAGAGGAGTTGATCATCCGATCGGCCTCGATCTGCATGGCGATCTCGATGTGGTCGGCGGGAAGGGTGGTGTAATAGGCAGTGAAGTCCAGCCAGGTCATCGCATTGAAGGCGCCACCCAGGCGCGCGATCTCGCGGTCAATGGCACCCTTGGGGAACCGTTCGGTTCCCTTGAACATCATGTGCTCCACCCAATGAGAGATCCCGGTCGTTCCGGGGCCCTCGTTGCGGCTTCCCACTCGATACCACAGCCAGAAGGTGGTCACGGGCGCGTGGTGCAACTCACGAGTGAGTACCGTTAAACCGTTGTCCAGGGTGGTACGCTGCACTGCGCCGTTTGTCTGTTCCATTACGGCTCCTATTCAAGTCTCGTTCAGGGTTTCCTGAATTGTGCGAGGAAATGGGTTGTTTGACAAGGTGAGGGGGTGCAGTGTGGCAAAAGGAGAGCGCCCCATCCGTAGACGGGGCGCCCCACGTGTGCTCCTACAAGGAGCGTCACTCAACGAGGGAGTTCAAGGCCACGGCGAATGCCGGCATCGCTTCGGGATGAATCGGATTCGGGTCCTGCAGGGTACTGCCGACGGCCAAGTACATGTATCCCTTGGCGCTCAATGCATCGTAATCCGGGATCATGCGCCGCCCGTCAAGGATAAGGTAGGGTGGCTGGACGGTCGTTTCGATGATGTGGGAGAGGCCCCGGAACTCTTCCCAATCCGTCGAGATGAAGAGGGCATCACTACCCGCGAGCGCCTCGCGGGAGGTGTCGTAGTAGGTGATGCGCTCGAAGAGATGGTTCTTTGCCGGATCGAACCAATGCTTGGCCTCATCATTGGCGAGGGGATCATACGCACGAATCTCTTTCACGCCGCGCGCGAGCAGCGCCTCCACCACCTTCAGTGACGAGGAATCACGCATGTCGTTGGTGCGTTTCTTGAAGGCAAGGCCCAGCAGCGCCACCGTCTTGTGGTTGAAGTTGAAATCTGCCTCGTGGACTGCGCGATCGATAAGATAGGTCTTCTGGTACTCATTGATCCGGTAGACGGCCTGTAGCAGATCGGTCGCGCGACCGGCACGACTCATCTGATAGATGAGCGATTGGATGTCCTTCCCGAAGCAACTGCCGCCTGCTCCGTTGCTGACGTAGGAGCCCCAGGTGCTGATGCGAGCATCGGCGGTGACGCCCAGTTTGAGCTCCTCCATGTGAACGTTTCGGAAGGTTTCGCCAAGCCGCGCCCCGACCCCATTCCAGAAAGAGATGTAGGTAAGCAGCAGGGTATTGGCAACATACTTGATCGCCTCGGCGGTCTCCGGCGTTGTCTCAATGTAGCGGATGCGAACGTGATCCTGGAACTGCGGGTAGACGCGGCGCAGAATCTCGAGATCCTCCTCCGTGTCCGCACCAACCACGACGCGATCCGGCTTGCGCGAGGCCTCGACAGCGTTGCCCTCCGGGAGGAACTCGGGATTGGAGGCTACCCCGAAGTTTTCCACCCCGTGTTCCCTGAGCAACTGCTGAAGCAGCCGTGCGGTACCGATGGGGACGGTGCTCTTGTTGATCACCACGACCCGCTTTGGGTTCTTCCGCCTGGCAAGCTGCACGCCTAGGTCGTGGACTGCCTTCCTGTAGATGCTCAGATCGCTGGAGCCGTCCCGGTTCGGAGGGGTTGGCAGGCAAAGGAAGACTGCGTCGACTTCTGCCAGCGCCTCTGTCAGATCGGTCGTGAAGAAGAGATAGCGGCCACGAGTCTCCTCAATGATATCAACCAAGCCAGGCTCATTCACGTAACGCTCTATCGCCTTGCGCTCTCCGGATTGATACGCCCCAATTCGCTCGGCGTCAATATCGTACCCATACACCTCGTGGCCGTATTCGGAACAGACGGCAGCATGCGTCAGACCTACAAACCCCGTACCCATGACGGCAATTTTCATGTGACCAACTCCTATTTACAGGATAGAATTCGTTAACACTCAGATGCCCGGCACCTCTCGGGCTGGACCATTACTTGAACTAACAGAGGGTTGCTCCGAGCCTATTATGACTTCCTACGCCTCAATAGACAATACACAATAAGACAGGCTTAAGTAGGAGCGGTAGCTCTCTCCGTTCTGGCTATCTTATCCGTTAGCACTTCTCTGGCAACTTTATGACCGATTTCCACTGCGTAGTTCGTGCCTCGATCCCAAGGATAGACTTGGCTCATCGAGGCAAAGTAGAGGCCGGCCAGCGGCGTCCTCATGGGCGGGATCTTGCCAGAATAGTTTAAGGGTACGATGGGTTGGGCATAGTGCGCTTTCCACAGCCACTTGTCGCGTACCCATGATCGCTTGTAGGCGGGATTGAAGGCGCGGAGCACCGGTTCATACACCTCAAAGAGCTGATCCGCGTCGTAGGAGAAGTAGGGGTGGGTGGGCGGCAGGTAATCTCCAAGATAGATCAGATGATCACCCCCGTAATGTTTTGGATCCACCATGTTAGTATGCTCGACCAAGGCAAGCATCGGGTAGACCCGCTTGTCCAGATTCACCCAGTAGCTGTCCTCGCTCAACCGTTGCAATAACGCGACGGTCATGACCACCGCACCGAGACTATCTAGGTCGCGGAGGGAACGCAGGTAGGCGTCCGGCAGCGCGGGGACGAGCCTCACAAGCAGCTCGGGCGAGACGGTTGCGATCACGCGGTCAAAAGAGGCAGAGCCCTCTGTGCTGGAGACTGTCCAACCCTCCTCGTCCTGGCGAATGGCGTCCACGGGCGTACCCAGGTGCAAGACGGCCCCATGCTGCTTTGCGGCTCGCACGAGTGCGTCCGTGATAGTCTGGAAGCCTCCGTCTGGGTAAATAAGCCGCGGCGTTCGCTTGAAGATCCGTGCCCAGAACCAGGCCATCGGTACATCGCGGTAAAAATCACCGAACTTGCCCAACAGCATCGGTTCCCAGACTTTCTCATAACCGCCTCGCCCCATCCATCGGGGGAGCCACTCGTGGGCTGTCACCCGCTCAAAGGGGTGCCAGCGCCGCTCCACTTTCAGGTAGGCCAGGGTGAGGCCCATCCGGAGCTTCTCCGGAAGAGAAAGCCCGGGGTAGAGGAGGAGAGGCAGGGCCCCATCAAAGGGATAGAGCTTGTCCTCGTGCACGACCACAGTGGATGGGCGATAGGTGGTCAACCTATCGCCGATGCCCAACTCCTCAGCGAGGCTGATGATCGCATCATCGTTTGTGAAGAGATGGTGGTAGAACTTCTCCAGGGGCCACTCCCAGTGGGGCGCCTTGAAGCCGGCCGCCAGCCCGCCGGCTTCGGGCAATGCCTCGTAGAGCGTGACGCGATGCCCCTCTTTCCCTAAGTCATGCGCGGCGGTCAGTCCGGCATACCCCGCGCCGATGATGGCAATGTTCATATATAGCTACTGACTACTAATTGCTGTTTCGCGTACTACCTCTTGCCGCACGCGCTGGATATTTAACTGGGTACGCCCTAGATAGAAGAGACCGAGGGCGGTAATGGGTAACCAGAGCGCGGCGTGGAGCACGAGGGTGTAGCTGGTGGCGACCGCCTGCTCCACCCCGAACGCCTGGAGCACCTTGATCCCCGGGGTATCGAAGGTGCCGATATGGCCGGGAGCGGCGGGTAGGGACGTCGTCAGATTCACGATGCCGTTCATCAGCATGAGCACGATGAATGAGACCTCAAAGGGAAAGGCGTGCATCACGAACCAGTACTTCAGCGTCTCCAGCAACCAGACAATCACGCTTGTCCCGAAGATCATCAGGACATCCCGTCCGTTTCGCAGGCTGCCCAATCCTTCCAGGAAACGAGTTACCAGGTCCGTCACTTTCTCATGGAAGCGCAACGGGACGAGGAGCCGCAAGACGAGCCCCACGACGGCGTGCGCCCATGCGGGACGCGCTGCCATGAGCAAAAAGGCCAACAGCGCACCCAGGAACAGCGCGCTGAAAGCCAACACGAAGTCACGATACACCGTGCCAATATCCGTGAATGGCAGAGCAAAGACGACAAAGGCGAGCATCACCAGGCCATCAAAGATGCGCTCCACCACGACCGTTGCCAGATTCGCGCTGACGGAGACACCATCCTGCTGCTTTAGAATGTACGCTCGTAGTACCTCGCCTGCCCGTGCTGGGTAGATGTTATTTCCAGCGTACCCAATACAGACCACGGGAAAGAGGCGGCTCAACGGGATCGGCTTGAGCGGGCGGAGCATGTAGTGCCAGCGCCACGTCCGTGCCCAGACACCTATAAAGTAAACTGCCACGCCAGGAAGCAGCCACCAGTAGTTCGCCTGTTGTAGCTGTTGCCAGAACTCATCCAGCTTCAATCCACTTAACGCCCAAAGCAAAAAAACGGCGCTGATCAGCAGCCCAAGCAGAAATCTTCCTCGTTTTACCATTCGCTATTGATACACCTTCGTGCCCGGTTCAACGGTCTGATTATATAAAGGGCAAGGACGAAAACCAAACCACCAAAAAAAGAGGCTCTCTGCAGAGAGCCTCAGAATTGCCTGGGATGGATGCCAGAAGCAGTTAGGCGTACACAGGGGAGGGGAGCATGACGCCTAGGACCCGCTCCATCGCCATGGTATGGCTGCACACGCCGTGACCCTTGAAGTAATGGCAGTCGCAGTTCCAATCGCCACTGTCGAATTCCACAGTGTGGCCGTCATTCATGCCGTCGAATTGTACTCTGAAAGTTTGGAACTGGATGCGGTGTGGCTCTGCCGCGTACTCCTTGGACTTCTGGATCTTGTTGATCATCCCGGAATCAATCATCGCTTCCTCCTAAAGGTGAAAGAGAATAAAAAAACGCCCGTGCAGTGGGTGCATGGGCGTGGCAGGGGAGTCGCGTTCCTCGCGGACTGCAATAACTGTTCGATCTCGCATGATGCACGACTCCTTTCCTCGTTGGAAGAGTTATGAACAGTATACGTCGATGCGAGGGCAAAGTCAACCAACGTTTGTCCTACGAAACGGTGTCATCTGTCATCTCGTTAAGGTCAAGTGGCATTTGCGGACGCGATTTGATACAATTTAGGGAGGAGGACTATGAAAGAAAACGAATGATCCCGCAAAGACTACGTAAACCTAGATTAGCGCTCTTTCTCTTTGTGTTCTTGCTAACGGTCATTCTCTTCTGGCAAGCACGCGAGGCGCTGGTGCCTTTTGCAGTGGCACTGGTGATCGCCTACCTGATGCTGCCGCTTGTGAACGGGCTAGAAGCACTGATGCCCGAGTCCCTACAGCGGCGCGCGCTCGCTCGGCCCCTATCGATCTTGCTGGTGTATCTCCTGGTCGGCCTAGGCTTTACGCTTGCCGCGCGTGCGCTGCTCGAGCCCGTCGTTCGGCAGATCAACTCGCTCATTGCTAGCCTGCCTGCATTATACACTGAGGCGTCTCTGCGGATCAGGGATGTGCTAGATCAGTATCATGCGGTGATCCCACTGGAGATCCAGCAACAGGTTGAACAACGATTGCGCGCGTATGATCCGGCCACCCTTCTTGATCCCATTCTCGTCGGTGGGCGACGCGCGGTAGGGGCCGTCAGCGCTACCGTCGTGTATGTCTTGGGGTTGATCATCATTCCCTTCTGGCTTTTCTTTATCCTGAACGATGAACGAACAGTCATGGATGGAGCACTGGACATGATCCCGCATGACCTGCGGCCCGATGCGGAGGCGGTACGCATCATTGTGGACAAGGTGCTCTCCTCCTACATTCGTGGGCAACTCCTGGTGGCCTCCGTGCTTGGCACGGTGATTACTATCGGCCTCTTCTTCCTAGGCGTGCAATACTCATTGCTACTCGGCATCGCGGCGGGCATGCTCGCGCTCTTCCCCTTCGTGGGTGCGTTCCTCGGCGCCGTCCCCGCCGTTGTCTTCGCGTTTCTGCAGTCCCCCGAGCTTGCACTCTACGTGATCCTTCTCTTCCTCCTTGTTCAGCAGGTTGACAACGCCTTCTTTTCCCCGAAAATCATCGGCGAGGCGGTCGCGCTCCATCCGGCTCTCATTGTCGTGGTCCTTGTCGTAGGGAGCACGCTTTTTGGTGTAGTGGGAGCACTGCTCGCTGTACCGGTTACTGCGATGCTCCGCGACATCGTTCACTATTTCTACCTCCGCATTGGCGAGGAGCCGGCGACCCCGGTCGAGGCGCTTGCAAGGGTAGGCTATGCTGACTCTGTAACGCCGCGAGTCATGGAGGCCCCCCAAGGGGCGGTGGTGTTGGTCGGAGAGTGAGTGGAATGTGGAATGAACTGAGTGGAAAGTTGAGTGATATACATTGAGTGATCTTTTAACAGGTCTGAATCCCCAGCAGAAAGAGGCAGTGACGACGCTTGAAGGTCCGGTATTGGTACTCGCCGGGCCCGGTAGTGGAAAGACCCGAGTACTCACCCACCGCATTGGCTACCTAATCCAACAGGGGATCGATCCCTGGCAGATTCTGGCCGTGACGTTCACCAACAAGGCAGCCAGGGAGATGCGCGAGCGCCTGGATCGGCTTGTCGGGGAGCAGGGACGGGATGTGGCGATGGGCACCTTCCATTCCCTCTGTGCGCGCATCCTTCGCCGTCACGTCCATCACCTCGGCTACGAGAACTCCTTCTTGATCTACGATACCGGTGACCAGCGCCAGCTCGTCAAACAGGCCATTGTGGACTTGAATCTAAATGATAAGACGTACCGTCCATACTCCGTTCACGCGGCCATCTCGCGTGCCAAGAACGAAGGGCGTACGCCGCGGACGTTCGGGGCCGAGAGCTACTGGGAGGAGGTGGTAGCGCGTATCTACGAGGTGTATCAGGAGACCCTCCAGCGCAACAACGCTCTCGACTTTGACGACCTGCTGCTTCTCACCGTTCGCCTCTTCCAGGAGGTCCCGCAGGTGCTCGAGGCCTACCGCCGCCGCTGGCGATACATCCACGTCGACGAATTCCAGGACACCAACCTCATGCAATATAAATTGGTGAGATTGCTAGGGGAGGAGCACACCAACGTCTTCACCGTCGGGGACATCGACCAGAGTATATACCAATGGAGGGGTGCAGATTATCGCAACGTCCTGAAGTTCGAGGAAACCTTTCCGCAAGCGAAGACGATCGCGCTGGAGCAGAATTACCGTTCCACGCAGACCATCCTGGATGCGGCATCGGAATTGATCCGCTACAACCGGGATCGCAAGGATAAAGAATTATGGAGTGACTTGGGTCAGGGCGTGCCCATCATCGTCTTCGAGGCCTATGATGAGGGGGAGGAGGCCCAGTACATCGTCCGCGAGATCCGGCGGCTGAAAGCACGTGAGGGGTACGACAACCGCGACTTTGCCGTTATGTATCGCACCAACGCGCAGTCACGCGCGCTGGAGGAGGCCTTTGTGCGGAGCAGCCTCAAGTATGTGATTGTCGGCGGCACTCGCTTCTACGAGCGGCGCGAGGTCAAGGATATCCTGGCCTACCTTCGCCTCCTTCAGAACCCCTACGATGCCGTCTCCCTGGAACGTATCATCAACGTGCCATCACGTGGCATTGGCACTGCGACCTATGGACAACTGGTGGAATGGGCAGAGCGACTTGCTATCCCTCCCTTCACGGCGTTGCAGGTGCTAGCAGGGCAGATGGATGAGGAGGGCGGCGAGATATCCCCTCTGTTACCCATTGTGCCGCCTCCTTTTGATACCCGTAGCCGTAACGCACTACTCGATTTCTATCGGACCCTCCAGCCTATTCGCCAGGATCTAGAAACGATGAACCTGCCTATGGTCATCGGCGAGGTAGTTGAACGTACGGGCTACGAGGCGTACATCCGGGATGACTCTGTCGAGGGCGAGGATCGATGGGCGAACGTGATCGAAATTCAAAACGTGGCTGCTCAGTATGAGCATCTGACCGCGAAGCAGGCACTACCGGAGTTTCTGGAGAGCGCGGCGCTTATCAGTGATGCCGACCATGTACCGGAGGAGGCGTTCGACGCCGTGACGCTCCTGACCCTCCATACCGCCAAAGGGTTGGAGTATCCCGTTGTCTTCATCCCCGGCATGGATAACAATATCCTTCCCCATAGCCGCGCGCAAGAGAGTCCCGAAGAATTGGAAGAGGAGCGGCGCCTCGCCTACGTCGGCATCACACGCGCCAAGGAGCGCCTGTACCTCATCCACACCTTTAGGCGTACCATGTGGGGCCGGAGCACTCCCTCTGAGCCCTCTCGCTTCCTCCGTGAGCTGCCGCGGGAGGCACTAGAGATCTCCAAAGAGCGTTCGAAGCGTCCAGCCGGGGAGCGGCGAACAAGAGGTCCAGGGGTGGACCGCGATACCGATACGGGGGGCACAGCGTGGACCACGCGGCGCGTTGCCCCGCGCCAAGGGCAAGGTTCCACCGAAAGGAAGCAAAAGAGTGCCGACACCCGATTCCAAGCGGGCGATAGGGTGCGACATAGCAAGTTTGGTGAAGGTATTGTTGTGAACAGCAAACCCTCTGGCGGCGATGAAGAAGTGGTGGTCGCCTTCCCTGGAGAGGGCACGAAGAAGTTGTTGGCATCGTTTGCACGATTGGAGAAACTGTAGCAGTAGGATTCCCCTGCATTCCCTGACCTGTTGGCAACTATTATGCTTGATAACTTGATGGACGGGGTAGCAGTAGCAACATCAATTGTCTGGGAAACTCGTTGGAAGGGAAGAACGCATAGTGAGTAAGCTACGGGTAGCAGTGATTGGCGTCGGTGCGATTGCCACCGACGAGGTGCACGGGCACATTCCTAACTACAAAGCAATAGACGACGTCGAGGTCGTCGCCATCAGTGATATCAACGGTCGACGGGCACAATTCGTGGCCGATCGCTTCGATATTCCGCAGGTCTACACCCACTTCCGTGATATGTTGGCTCACACAGAGGTGGACGCGGTGAGCATTGCGGCTCCCAACTTCCTGCACTCCGCGATTGCAGTGGGCTGTCTGGAGCAAGGCGTCCACGTGCTGGTCGAGAAGCCGATGGCGCTGACAGTTAGTGAGGCGCGACGCATGATCGATGCCGCAGAGGAAAACGGGATGACCCTCTTTGTAGGAATGAACAACCGCTTCCGCGACGACACGCGTGCCCTCAAATTAATGGTGCAACAGGGGGCGCTGGGTGACGTCTACTATGCCAAGGCGGGGTGGCTACGCCCGGCTGGCTCGAGGTCCGTTGATAGTTCCTGGTTCACCTCCAAGGCGCAGGCAGGGGAGGGTCCGTTGTGGGACACGGGACTGGTGATGCTGGATCTCTCCCTGTGGATGCTGGGATTCCCCACAGTCAGAACTGTCTCGGGTGTGATCCATGTTCCGACAGCCAATGCCGATGCGCGCCACCTGATCAGCGTGGGGGAGGAGTCGCCCTACCCTGTCGAGGACTCCGCGACCGCGCTCATCCGTTTCGAGGGCGGCCGCTCGCTCATGCTTGAGGTGTCAAACGTGAGTATGCTGGGCGTGAGCGACGATATCTACTTGCGACTGGATGGTACGGAAGGGGGCGCGGAACTTCACAATCCCGAGGTACGGACGACCACGGATATCCTGCGCATCCACGGCGAGTTGTTCGGCACACGGATGGAGTTTGCACCGGTCTTGCCGGAGAGCCCGATTCCCTCTCACCGACGGGAGCTACAACACTTCGTCGATGTGGTCTTAGGACGAGAGGAGCCACTTATCACGCCGGAACAGGGATTCATGGGCGTGGAGATTATCGAGGCGATCTATCGGAGTGCCCAGCTAGGTCAAGCCGTCACGCTGCCACTGGCCCACGAGGAAAGCACCGAGCCGCCAGAGGAAACGGTGGCTGAGATGGCGTGAGTTGGAGGATTCGAGGTTAGAGACTGGAGATTAGAGACTAGGTGCGAGATGCCAACTCAGTTTCCAGTCTCCAGTCTCTAATATTATACCTCGCGTTCGCTCTCTTCGAGCTGTTTGGGTTCCTTGGCGGCATCCACTTCTTGCTTGAACTCACGGATCCCACGGCCCAGTGCCCCACCGATGTCGCCAAGCTTGCCAACACCGAAGACCAATGCGATTGCAATCACGATCAGTGTTAACTCGAGCGGTCCTACCATGCTGCTTTCTCCTCGCTTTAACGTGAGTGGCTGGTTTGACGTTAGTGTACCATGGTTGGAGGCCCGAACAAAACGATTGATTCCCTTGCAGGATCCCTTTGCGCCATGCTACAATTACAGTAGTTAAGAGGTTCATCTGCGACCCCCCGCTGTTGCTATCGGGTGCGGTCGTTTTTATTTGTGGAGGGGGCGATGTACGATGTAATTGTGGTGGGTGGTGGGCATAGCGGTTGCGAGGCGGCGCTTGCGGCGGCACGGATCGGCGCGCGCACGCTGCTGTTGACCATGAATCTAGATAGCATTGCGCTGATGCCCTGCAACCCAAGCATCGGTGGCCCTGCCAAGGGACACCTGGTACGGGAGATCGATGCACTCGGCGGGGAGATGGGGCGGATGACCGACCGTGCTGCGCTGCAGATTCGCCTGCTCAACTCGTCGAAAGGACCCGCGGTGCAGGCGCTGCGCGCGCAGGCGGACAAGCGGCTTTACTCTTGGTTGATGAAACTGGAGTTGGAGCGTACGCCGAATTTGGACGTCAAGCAGGCACGGGTGGACGAGTTGCTCCTGCAAGAGGGGAGCGTGCGCGGCGTGCGGACGAGCCTGGATCAGATCTACCAGGCCGGCGCGGTCGTCGTGACGACTGGGACCTTCCTCCGAGGTCGCCTCATTACTGGCGAGACGATCCGGGAGGGTGGTCGCGAGGGGGAGGGGGCCGCGGTCTCGCTCTCCGACAGCTTCCGTGACTTTGGTTTCGAGCTGGGCCGTCTCAAGACGGGGACACCGCCCCGTGTGGATGCGCGCACCATTGATTTCTCAGAGACGATGATCCAGCCGGGTAGTGAGGAGCCCCTTTACTTCTCCTTCTCCTACCCGGAATCCGGCATTTTCCCGCCGGACAATTGGATGGAGCGCCTCGGCCCGCCCAACCCGGTATACCCCATGAACGAGGCGGTGCATCGTGCGAGTGAGTGGCGACCCCAGTTGCCCTGCTACCTCGTCCACACCAATCCGGAGTTCCACGAGATCGTGATGGACAACCTGGATCGCGCGCCGATGTTCTCTGGCGTGATCGAGGGCGTTGGGCCGCGCTACTGTCCCAGCATCGAGGATAAGATCGTGCGCTTTGCGGACAAGGATGCGCATGGCTTCTTCCTTGAGCCGGAGGGGTGGCAGACGATGGAGGTCTACGTGCAGGGGTGCAACACGTCGCTGCCGGAGGATGTGCAGTGGCAGATGGTCCGCACCATCCCCGCGCTCCGCAATGCCGAACTGATGCGTATCGGCTACGCGGTGGAGTACGACTACGTGCTGCCGCACCAGCTCCACCCCACATTGGAGACCAAGACGATTGAAGGGTTGTTCCACGCCGGGCAGCTTAACGGGACGACCGGCTACGAGGAGGCGGCCGCACAGGGCCTTGTGGCTGGTGTCAACGCGGCGCTGAAGGTGCAGGGTAAGCACTCCTTCGTCATGGGCCGCGATGAGAGTTACATCGGCGTGCTGATTGATGATCTCACGACATCCGAGATTCGCGAGCCCTATCGACAGATGACGGGGCGTGCAGAGTTCCGTCTCCTGCTTCGCCAGGACAATGCCGACCTGCGTCTCACGCCGCACGGCTACGAGGTTGGCCTGGTGGAGTGCAACCGCTATGAGGCGGTCGAGGCGAAGCGGCAGGCGGTGGAGCAGGAGTTGGAGCGGTTGGAGAGAAGTTTTCTCACGCCGACCACGTCAAACGAGGCGCTGGTGGCATTGGGCTTGGATCCGATCGAGGATGGTGTCAATGCCCTCCAGTTCCTGCGCCGACCGGAGGTCGACTATGGGATGGTGGCCCAGATCGTTGCCCCAGAGGAACCACTTTCGACGGATGCGGGGCGACAGGTGGACATCCAGGCCAAATATGCAGGCTATATCGAGAAGCAGATGGCGCAGGTCGAACGCATGCGTCGCCTAGAGGGGCGCACGATCCCCGAAGATTTCGATTACGAGGGTCTTAGCGGGATGCGCAAGGAAGCACAGCAGAAACTCGCCCACTTCCGTCCCGACACGGTCGGCCAGGCCAGCCGCATCGCTGGTGTGAACCCGGCGGACATCTCGGTGCTGCTGGTCCATCTTGAACGGAGCGAGAAGGAAACGGCGTAGGATCGTTGAACTCAACTAATTCACAAAATCTGCAAGCCATGTTACGCTTGACCTATGGAGAGAAAACACAATTCCATTTTGCACAGGTCAACCAACATGTACAGCTCGCTGATCTATCGTTTGCTCGCAAGCCTGTTGATTCTTACCATGGCGTGGGCCATGACGCAGCTCACCCTCCCAACAGACCAGTCGGAGTCGGCCGCCGCTGAAGTGCGCTCTGTCATCACGAGCGAGCGTTAGACACCATATCGTGAAAGACGTCTAGCCATGTAATGGACCTTGGCGTCCTAAATGAATCGAACAACTCGCTAGGTAAGGAGACAGCATCGCTTGCGATGCTGTCTCTCTTTATATACTTCGTCATCTTCTTCCCGTGCGCTCTTCATAGGACCGTCATTTTCTCTGTCTATGCTCTCTAGGATGACATACCTAGTAGCGACAGGTCCTATGGCGGATTGTAGCCTGTCATTGCCCACGTCGCGTTGAGAGTTAGGAATGAGCAAACCTCTTGTTCTTTTGTGCAATCCTCCCAGTTCGCTCGGCAATGTTGCCGATCGAGAGGGCACTTACGGCATGGGTGCTTGGCTTGCTGCAGGGATGGAGGCACGGGCACCCCATACGCTGGCCTGGAGTGCTGCCGTCCTACAGAAGGAGGGTTGGCACGTCAGGGGATTGGATGCGACTGCGACGGGCATGGATCCGGCGTCCTGCATTGCCACCATTGCCGTGCAGCACCCTGCGCTGGTGGTCCTCTTGAGCAGCCCCACCACGGCGCAGGCCGATCTGGACTTTGTGCGTGCCCTTCGCCAGCAATTGCCTACCGTGCGCCTCCTGCTCGTTGGCCTGGCAACCCGCTATCTTCCCCATTCAATGGTGCAGGCAGCAGACATGGTGCTGATAGGCGAGCCCGAAGGCGCGATCGATGCGGCCTGTCGCCACCTCCTTGTGCAGGGAAGCCCCGTTGGCGAGTGTTCACCCGGCACACTCAATGTCGCCGGCTACGATGGTCGGGGCCACTTACTCGATCTCAAAAGGCTGCCGATCCCTGCCTGGGATCTTTTCCCCGTCAGGCGCTACGCTGCCCTGCCCGTCATGCTGGCCCGCAGTTGTGCCTACCACTGCCGTTACTGCGCGGCTCCGGTTACGCAGGGCAGGGTGCGACGGATACGCGATGCCGAACAGGTGGTCCGGGAGATGGAGGAGTTACATTGGCGCTTCGGGGTGAGCCACTTTCACTTCTGGGATCCCCTCTTCGCTGCAGAGCGTGTCGATGCCGAGCGCTTATGTGGCACACTCGAACGATCTAGTGTGCGGAGGCACATTACATGGAGTTGTGAGACGCGACCGGAGACGCTAGATCTGCATCTGCTTCAACGGATGCAGCGTGCCGGATGCAGCGAGATCCATCTCGGCGTCGAATCGGTCTCACCGGAGGCATTGATCGCCGTAGGTCGTCTGCCGGACGCACACGCCGTGCAATCGTATCTCACCAAGGTGCGCGAGGTGGTGCTAGGGTGCCGCGCCTTCGAGATAGCCTGCCATCTGCACGTCATGGCAGGGCTACCGGGCAACCGCAACGCGGCCTCCATCACCCGCACCTTCCTCCGTGCCTACTCCTTCCAGGCCATCCACGTCTCTCCGCTCACACCCTATCCCGGCACTTCCATCTTCCCGACCAACCAGGTCGAAAAGGAGACCGCCATCCTGAATCAAGCCGTAGCGCCGGATGCCCCCCTCCCAACCGAACCCTTTCGCCTCCAGGACATCCTCCGCTCCAAACGACATCTCTCATCCATATAACCCTCTATACGATCCAAGTTCGGATGAGCCTTCCATATCGTAACTACTCAGGTGCCCGGCACTTCAATTGAGCACATGTCGGTCGGTCATCTCTCGACAAAGTGCTGGGCACCTCACGGGCTGAGTAGTTACTCCATATCTCCTGCAACTCCTGTAGCTCGCTCCTCACGAACTGCGCGGGCCATGGGTTTGGCACATTGCCCGGAATAGGTACTCTATAAGGACCTTATCCATCGCTGTACCCGAAGGGAACTGCCTTCGGGCGAATCCGTAGTCGACAATTGATTAAGGAGGGCATCGTGGAAAAATTCCTAGGCGAGTACTTGCTGGGCCAAGAAGTCGAGGTGCTGTGTCTGGGCGGGGGAAAATTCGCAGGCGTCGCGCAGGCGCTCAAGATGGGCGTCGTGACGTTGGAGTGGGAAGACAAAAAGACCCACATCGCCTGCGACAAGATCGTCGCGGTATGGCCGAAAGAGGATGGAGTCCGTCCCACCCCCTCGATAGGCTTCGCAGCCCGCTAGCCCCTGTCCGGTGCCATCAGACGAGTTGTTCGGCATCGTGAACGAGAATAAGAATGGAAAGGGGAAAGGGGAAAGGGGACGCTTCGCGTGGAAAGGGGAAAGGGGAACAGACAGTGGCACTTCTATGTGTATCCCGTGAAATCCATTTTCCAATCTCCAATCTCCGTTTTCCATTCTCCATTTTCCCCTTTCCATTCCGCATTCCGCACTCCGCATTCCTACTCCCCTGCCCCTCCTTTTGAAGCCTCCTGAAATCGGACTATACTGCTGCTACGCAAAGAAGCGACGAACCGAATAGAATGGGAAGGGTTGACCAATGGAGGTCAAAAACCGAAGATTTCTCGTGCTGGGTGGTGCGGGCTTGGTTGGGATGGCTGTTTGCCGGGAGTTGCTGCAAGAGCAGCCCGCTGCCCTGATCGTTGGCTCCATCGATGAGGCGAGCGCCCGCGAAACCGTCGAGGTGCTCCGTCAGGAGTACCCCGCGAGTCAGACCGAGCTGATTCCCACGTGGGGCAACATCTTTGTTCGTGAGCCGTACAAAGATATTCACCCTGCTGTCTTGTTGCAGGACAAACGCACGCGTGCGACCTTGCTGCACGATATCTACGATGAGATGACGGGTGAGAACAAGGCGGATATTCTCCAGCAGAACGCACTATACCACTTGATCCGCACTCAGAAGCCGGACGCGATCGTCGATTGTATCAATACGGCGACCGTGTTTGCCTACCAGAACGTTTACCAGAGCGCCAAGAACCTGCTCTCCCTCAGTGAATCAGAGTGCGAGGAACTCGTTGAGGCGGTGGAAGAGCATGTCCTGCGGAGCGCGATCCCTCAACTCGTGCGCCATATTCAGATCCTCTTGGAAGCCTGCAAGGCCGAGCCGGCGGAAGGGTTCGAGGGCGTCAAAGCCTACGTCAAAGTTGGTACATCGGGGACCGGTGGGATGGGATTGAACATCCCATTCACGCATGGTGAGGAGCGGCCGAGCCGCGTGCTGCTCTCCAAGGCAGCGGTAGCTGGCGCCCACACCCTGCTGCTCTTCCTGATGGGACGCACCCCGGGTGCTCCCATCATCAAGGAGGTCAAGCCCACGGCCGCTATTGCGTGGAAGCGCATCGACCATGGGGAGATCCTTCAACGGGGCGAGCCTATCCCGCTCTACGATTGTCCCCCCGATCAAGCCTACCCCCTCGCCGATGCACTCGTGCGACGCGGCGACTACGGCACCCTTGAGGACGACATCCTGGAGGCCACTTTCATCGACACGGGCGAGAACGGGCTTTTCTCGGCCAACGAGTTCAAGGTCATCTCCTCCCTCGGCCTGATGCAGTTCGTCACGCCCGAGGAGATCGCGCAGACGGTCGTGTGCGAGCTTCGAGGGGGCAACACCGGCAACGACGTCATTGCCGGGCTGGACGCTACCGTCATGGGTCCCTCCTACCGTGCCGGCTACCTGCGCCACGTTGCACTCGAGCGACTCGATGCGCTCTGTGCGCGCTACGGCAATGGCGTGGCGGCTTTCGAGATGCTCGGTCCACCCCGCCTTTCCAAGCTCCTCTACGAGGGAGAGATCCTGATGGAGGCCATGGGCAGCATCGAAGCGATCCTGGCGGCGACGCCGTATGAGCTCAGCCGGAAGAGTCTCTGCTTGATCAAGGAGCGTACCGACCTGCGGCGAGCTGCTATCAGCGTCGGCATCCCGATCCTCCTTCCTGATGGCAATCGACTGATGCGCGGCCCTGAGATCAAGGCAGACAACCCGACCGATGGTTGGATCGATCTTCGCCCGCAGAACATGGAACAGTGGCAGAGGTGGGTGCGCGCGATGCGCGAGGAAGCCATACGGGAGAGCGCCACAGAGGGCTGGGGCAGCGGCTCTGGCTTCGGACGCCGCTTTAACGAGGCAGGCACCTGGGAAATCCTTGACCGATGTGACGTCGGCGAGATGGTCGCCTGGATTTTCCGCAATCCGGATGCAGGCGAGCGCATTAAAGAGTGAGGTGAGGGACGCGGAACTCCCGGCGCCGCTGTGGGAGCTGTGGGAGTTACAGGACATATACTGACCTGAGCCTATGACCCTAAAGTTGTTCCAACTGGGGCACACAATGCTAACCGCCTACGCCCATTGTAACATGTGTGCGAAGTACATGCGGGTCGCGCATATGCAACATGCAACATGCAACAGACCATCTTTAGTTCCACATCTTCGGCTCTATAGGTTACCTGACTTGTTTGCAAAGTTTCGGAAAGAGGCTATATGACTCGTCCTTTTAGTGTTGCCGTATATTGTTCGGCGAGTGATCGGGTAGATCGGGCATATTTTGAGGTGGCGACCGAGCTGGGCGCGGCGATGGGAACGCGTGGCTGGCGGCTGGTGTATGGCGCCGGGAGTGTCGGATTGATGGGCGCGGTCGCACGTGCAACTCACGCGGCGGGGGGTCAGGTCCTCGGAGTCATCCCTCACGCATTAGATCGCTTGGAAGTCACCTTTGAGGAGTGCACCGAGCTCATACGGGTGGAGACGATGCGGCAGCGGAAGGCACTGATGGAAGAAAATTCCGATGCCTTCATTGCCCTGCCTGGCGGCTTTGGCACACTCGAGGAGATCATCGAGATCATCGTGCTCAAGCAGCTCCACTACATCGACCGTCCCATCGTCTTCCTGGATGTGCTTGGCTACTGGCAACCGCTGCTTGCACTATTCGACGAGATGATCGAGCAGCGCTTCGCCACCCCTACCCACGCGAACCTCTACAAGAGCGTTGCGACACCCCAGGAAGCCCTCGACTACATCGGCAACTACTACCCCACCGAGGCCGAAGCGCCCTGGGAAACCGTCCAGGAGGACGAGGAACTACGCACCGCGCTGGAATAGCAACAGCCGACGACTTTAATGACCCCACGGGCCATCCATAATCCCTCACTCGGGACACTGGAGCTCGATGAAACTGAGCCACTCGAGGATCTCGTCCTGTAACGCGGGAGCAGCGGGATCGGGGGTACGCAGGGCGGCAAAGCAGCCGCGGAAGCGGTCGAGGACGAAGATGAGGGCTCCCTCGTGCTCGTTGTCGTCCGTTAGAAGGGTGGCGTAGCGCTGTCGCACCTCGCCGCCGGGGTCGGCAAGCAACGGATAGGCAGGCGAGAGGCTGCTGGTTAGTGCTTCCACCCGCCTCTCGTCTACTGGCAGGATAAATAGAACTTTGCTGTCCTCGCGGTCGTAGCGGATACGCGCCGCCGCAAAGCGCTCCAGAACCTGCCGTAACCTAGCCTCCTCTGCCTCCTCCAGAAAGAGGAGTACCAGATTGTGTCGTCCTCTCTGATCGCTCAGCCCCACACTGCCTCCCGTGCCCGACGGCAGGCGGAAGTAGGGGGTGGGTCGGTGGTCGATACTATCTTTGAATTGATGCCAGCGTTCCATCTCGTACCTCTCTCACATGCCGAACAGGGGACAGTTACAGGAATTCGAACCCACCTTCGGCGTTATGTTGCCTGAGTATCCCAATTATAGCAGGATGTGGAGGTGTAGGGGTGTGACGGTGTGAGGGTGTGACGGAAGGATGAAG
>JALZCF010000475.1 GCA_030863245.1 Chloroflexota bacterium | reverse complement strand
CACCAAAGGAGAGTCCCTCTCGCTTCTGGAGGTAGGAAAAGATATCGCCCCCCTCGCCACACGCGCCGAAACAGTGCCAGCTGTTCGTATGGGGAAATACCACGAAGGAGGGAGTCTTCTCCACATGGAAGGGGCAGCATGCCTTGTAGGTGCGGCCTGCGCGCTTCAGATCGACGGAGCGACTGATGTACTCGACGAGGTCGAGGCGCTGTTTGATCTCTTCGATGATTTGGTCAGAGGGCATGGTGTGGTTGCGGTCGCTATGGTCGGCTAGCTCAGTTGGGGTTGATGTAGAGAGGTAAAACGTAAAGCGTAAACGATATACGCAGAATGTAACGTGCAACCCTTGGAAGGCGTAACGATGCACGTGCTCGGCCTAGTATAGAGTAATGGGGCAGGTAGAGCGTGAGTGGTGAGCATTGTTTGTAGGGAACTTGCTGCTGGATGGAGAAATTATAACATATGGGTGACAGGTGAAAAAGAATCATCGGAAGGACTAGGGGTTACTCTGTCCTACCCTGCGAGAAGAGCCAATCTATGCTCTCAATTACGGCCCGCCGTGGGGAGGAGTGGATCACGGATATTCAGGCCCATGATCTATGTAAGTGGGTGGAGGGGAAAAAAGCGCTTCTTTGGATCGACGTCGAGCGGCCGACGGAGGAGGATCTGGCCCTCCTGACGGAGCAGTTCGGCTTCCATCCACTCGCCATGGAGGATGTGCGAGGCGATCATCAGCGCCCGAAGGTTGACCTTTATGAAGGTTATGCCTTGCTTGTGTTCTATGCTGTCTCCTACGATGCTACGCAAGAGGGGATAGACTTGCACGAACTCGAGATGTTTATCGGACACAACTACGTAGTGACGATTCATGATGGCCCGATCGAAGAACTGCGAGAGACTCACGCGCGCTGGGAGCAGAACGTTGCCCATATGGGGGAGGATATGGGGATCCTGCTATATTCTATCCTGGACACGATCCTGGATAACTACTTCCCCGTGTTGGACTGGATCGCGGAGCAGTTAGACACGCTCGAAGGGGCGATATTCTCAGAGTTCGACACGGCTGTAATGAAGGCACTCCTCAAGCTGAAGCAGGACCTCCTTCGGCTGCGTCGGGTGGTTGGCCCGCACCGCGATGTGGTCAACATGTTGCTGCGCGGGGAACAGGGGATCCTGCCCGCGGCGGCGTTGCCGTACCTACAGGATTTGTACGATCACGCCTTGCGCATCGTGGAGGGCGTTGACATGTATCGCGAGATGATCTCGACCGTAATGGATGGTTTTCTCTCTGTGCAGTCCAACAACATCAACGAAGTGATGCAGCGCCTCACGATCATCAATCTCCTCTTCCTGCCGCTGGCCGTACTCACAGGCTTTTTCGGCATGAATTTCGAGATGCTACCCTTCGATAGTCCCGCCATCCTGCTCCTAGCCTTGATGAGTATGGTAGCGCTGCCGACCGGATTGTACCTGTGGCTGCGCTGGAAGGGATGGGGATAGGTGAATTGCGGTATGGATGATTCATTGGGCTGGCGTACCCATTTCTGGGAGGTGGTAGGGGACGAGATGCGCCCGGCGCGCAAGGGGATCATGCGGGAGACGCCGTGGCCGATCTTTGTGAATGGGCAGGAGTGGCTGACGATGATGGCGACGCCGATCCAGCTTGAACTGCTGGCGGTCGGTTTTTTCTTCAACGAGGGGATCATCTGCTCTCTCGATGAGGTGCTCTCGGTTCGTATCTGTGAGGATCCAGAGGCGATCATCGACGTGCGGTTGCTCGGCGAGCGCACGTTGCCGCAGAAGCGGACGCTAACGAGTGGTTGTGGGGGTGGGATCACGTTCGCGGAGCTGGCTGCTGAGCGCGATCCACTACCCGTGGTGCAATGCTGGCAGCCCAGCGCGATCTATGAGGGAATGTCCAATCTGCTGGCGACAGTCGCCGACGAGTACCGCGCCGTCGGCGGCTTCCATTCCAGTGCCCTGGCTCGCCCGGATGGCAGTATCGCCTTCGTCGCGAACGACGTGGGCCGACACAACACCATCGACAAGCTGGCCGGTGCCGTCCTGATCCATGAACTGGACCTTCATGATAAGTTCCTCCTCACCACAGGTCGTATCTCGAGTGAGATGATCACGAAGGCAGCAGCCCTCCGTATTCCACTCGTCGTCTCGCGCAACAGCCCCACTGCCACGACGGTGCGCCTTGCCCGCGCCTGGAATATCACCGTCGTTGGATACTGTCGTGGCAGGCGGATGCATGTTTATAGTGCGCCGGAACGGTTCGGGGAGCGGGGGGCGAAAGGATGAAGGATGAAGGATGAAAACGGCACAGCTTTATCCTTGCGCGGTTCATCCTTCATCCTTCCCTTATAGCGGGATGTGCTGGATCACTTCATGGTGGGGGGAGAGGAAGCTATACTGAGTGTAAAGGATGGAGGCCGGCCTATGGCGGATGCAGCGCGGACGGAGGCGCGGAAGGCGGATCATATCGATATTGTTCTAAACAGGGATGTTGGCGCGAAGGGGGTGACGACGGGCTTTGAGCGTTACTTTTTTCAGCACGAGGCCTTGCCAGATTTGAGCCTGGATGAGATCGATACCACTTTGACGCTCTTCGGCAAGCGTTTGAAGGCGCCTCTTCTGATCTCAAGCATGACAGGGGGGGCGGAGCCTGCGCGGGCCATAAATCTCCATCTTGCGGAGGCGGCAGAGGCACTGGGGGTGGCGATGGGCGTGGGCTCGCAGCGCGCAGCCATTGAGGCGGGGCATCTAGCGAACACGTACCAGGTCCGGCAGGTTGCGCCAACGTTGTTGCTTTTCGCGAACCTGGGTGCGGTGCAGCTGAACTATGGCTACGGAGTGGATGAGGCACGGCGTGCGGTCGAGATGATCGAGGCGGATGGATTATTTCTGCATCTGAACCCATTGCAGGAGGCAGTGCAGGCGGAGGGAGATCGCAACTGGCAGGGCTTGCTCCCAAAGATCGAGCAGGTCGCACGGGCGCTTGACGTGCCGATCATTGCAAAGGAGGTGGGCAATGGTATTGGCCCGGAAACGGCACGGCGGCTGGTGGGTGCGGGCGTGTCAGCGATCGATGTGGCGGGGGCGGGTGGTACTAGTTGGAGCGAG
>JALZCF010000474.1 GCA_030863245.1 Chloroflexota bacterium | reverse complement strand
GGATAGGACCACGCCTCCGCCTGCACGTCCTGGGGCAGCGCCAGCGTCACCGCGCCCGTCTCGCTGGGGCTTGTCAGCACGCGCATTGCCTCCATGACCGAGGTCACCAATTGGTCGGGGCGGTTGATGCGGTCCCAGTAGCGGCTGATCGGCTTGAAGCAGTCGTTGACCGAGATGTCCTGCGAGCGCGGCAGTTCCAGCTGCTGAAGCACGGGGGCCACGTTGCGCCGTGCAAAGATGTCGCCCGGGAGCAGCAGCACGGGCAGCCGGTTGATTGTCGCGCCCGCCGCCGCCGTGATCATATTCGTCGCGCCAGGCCCGATGGAGGTGGTGCAGGCGAAGGTTTGCAGGCGATTTTTCTGCTTGGCGTAGGCCGCCGCCGTGTGGACCATCGCCTGCTCGTTGCGCGTCTGGTAGTAGCGGAAGTCGGGGTTCTGCTGCAGCGCCTGCCCGATGCCTGCCACATTACCATGCCCGAAGATACCGAAGCAGCCGGCGAAGAAGGGCTGCTCCTGCCCATCGCGCTCGACGTACTGGTTTTTCAGAAACCGGATCAATGCCTGAGCCATCGTCAGGCGAATCGTCTCACTCATTGCTGTGCTCCAATCATCGTCTCACCACCCACCCCGCTCTGCCACGAATGATTCCAGCTGCTCCATCCTCGGCATGAAGTTGGCGCAGCCGGGCTGGGTGACGACCCACGCACCGCACGCGTTGCCGAGGCGGGCGGCCCGGTACCAGCCCCACCCATTGACGTGGCCGTAGATGAAGCCCGCCGCGAAGGCATCTCCCGCGCCAAGGATGTTCAGTACCTCGACGGGAAAGCCGGGAACCTCCTGCCGCTCGATGCCGCCGTCCGCCTGCTTGAGGTGAAGGCGCACGCCCCCCGCCCCGCGCTTCTGCACGAGGACCGAAGGGCCAAGGACAAGCAGTGCCTCGATGGCCGCGTCCACGTCCCCGCCGACGCGGGTGTCGGATTGCTGCGAGTGGGAGAGATCCACCTGCGCCGGGTCGGCGAGCATGGCGGCGTTGATCTCGTCTTCGGTGCCAATCACGATATCTATCAGCCGCAGGGCGGAGCGAATCGCCACACCGAAGGCGCGTGGGTCATGCCATTGGTCCGGGCGGAAATCTACGTCGAGCACGACCTCCGCCCCCGCCGCGCGTGCCTGCTCGGCCGCAAAGAGGGTGGCGCTGCGGCTCGGCTCGCGGCTCAGGTTGGTGCCCGCAAACTGGAAAAGGCGGCACTGCTCGACCGGCACAGCGAGTACATCGTCGATGGTCATCTGCCAGTCCGCCGCATTGTCGCGGTAGTACACCAGGGGAAAGCGGTCGGGCGGCTCGATGCCGAGCAGCACGGCGCTCGACCGCGCCTGCAGCTTGCGCGGGATCCAGCGTGTCTCGACCCCCTCCTGCTCCAAGAACCGAAGGAGGAAGTCGCCAACCGGATCGGTCCCCACGGCGGTAAGCAGCACCGTGGGCAACCCCAGCCGCCGCGTACCCACACTGATGTTGAGGGGCGAGCCACCCACGTAGGCAGCAAAACTCGTGATCTCCGGGAAGGGCGCACCGACATCGTTGGAATACAGATCGATGGAGCTGCGACCCATGTGGATGGTGAAAGGTTGCTCAATCATGATCAGTACAACGGCACGCGCGGATCCACCGTGCGATAGCTCTCTTTGACCCAGCTATAGCGTGGGTCGTCCTGGTTAGCAAGGCTCTGGGCGCTGCCCGCGAGCACGTTGAGGTAGTAGGTGGTGTAGCCGGGCGGGCTGACCACAGGATGGTATCCCTCCGGCACGAGCACTGCACAATTGTTCTCTACACGCACCAGGGCGTCAATAGGGTAGCCTGCCTTGTGGAGGGGGCTGTTCTCATCGGTGTAGATGCGCTGGTAGGCATAGCCCTCGGGCCGGTCAATCTTGTAGTAGTATACCTCTTCCAGGTCGGCCTCGATCAGGTTGCCCGCCTCGTCCTCTAGATGAACATCGTGCTTGTGTGGGGGGTAGCTCGACCAGTTACCGCTCGGCGTATAGACCTCCACCAGCACCAGGCGATGCACGGGGGAGTCCGGGGGCAGCAGGTCGTTGATCTGGCGCGTCACGTTGTCGCCGCCGCGCACTGAGACCGGTACCTGCTCGGGCGTGATGAGCCAGGGCTCACGCTCCTCGTCAGTGGGCACCCAGGTCACGGCAAATTCGCTGTCCCGGTCAGCCGTGACGGTAAAATCGGTGCGCCGCGGAAGGTAGAGCGCAGTAGCGGCACTGGAGAAAACATCTTCCCGCGCGATACCGCTCCATTCGCCCCGGTTCGAGCTGACCGCCAGCGACCCACTCAATATGACGAGCGCCAGTTCATGTTCTCCGCTGCTGAAGGACCATTCCTTCCCCATCGGCAAGCGGCGCACCTGGAAGGAGATGTGCTCCCAACCGGCCTTCTCGGGCGTAACGGAAAGGAGCAGGTCCGGGTCGTTGGGATCACTCGTAGGGCAGACTACGAGGTTCGCTACTGTATACTGCATGGTAAGTTCCTCGGCTATAATCCGATTTGCTGCAGGTAGTCACGGTTGCGTTGGGCGCTCTGCTTGGGGCTGCCCATGCCCGGTAGCACATCCTGTTCGACCACGATCCAACCCTCATACTCGAGCTCTTTCAGCTTGGCCAAAATCGCGGGGAAGTCGATGTCGCCCTGCCCCAACTCGCAGAAAACGCCATGCTCGATCGACTGGACGGCATCCCATCCTTCCCGGCGGGAACGCGCGGCCACCTCCGGATCATGGTCTTTGAAATGCACGTGCCAGATGCGCTCCCAATGGCGCTCGATCCCCTCCAGTGAATCGCCCCCACCGAAGCGGTAGTGCCCCGTGTCGAAGACCAGCCCCAGCACGTCCGGGTCGGTCATCTCGAGAAACCTCGCCGTTTCCTCGGGCGTCTCTACCCAGGTACCGATATGGTGGTGGAAGACGGTGCGCAGCCCGGTTTCGCGCGCGACCGCACGCGCCACCCGGTTGGCGCCGCCCGCAAAGACCTGCCACTGCCCCTCGCTCATGCCGTGCTCGGGCCCGATGCGCCCAGCGTTCAGGGTGCGCATCAGGTTGGTGTAGGGGTCATTGCCTAACACAACAAGAGTATCCGCTCCGCCAACTTCCGCAAGCAGGCGAGCGGTACGGACTGCATCGGCCTCACTCCGGGCGTGGCGGTCTGCGTCATGCAACGCGACCGTGACCCACGAGGCCAGCAACTTCAGGTCCCGGGCGGCCAGTTCCTGGCGCAGCTTATCCGGGTCGGTGGGCATGAAGCCCCAATCGCCCAACTCCGTGCCACGGTAGCCCGTTGCCTGCATCTCATCAAGCACCTGCTCGTACCCGGCACGCCCGCCCTCGATATTTTCGATCACTCCCCACGAACAGGGCGCGTTGGCCACGTAGATCATAGAGTGACTTCCTCGTGGGCCGGCTGGTAGGCAACCGGTTCCCATCGCATGCTCTCCCACGAGCGCATGATAGCCTGCTGCACGTTGGCAACTGCACGTGCCTCGGCGAAGCCCGGTTGGCCCTGCTCGCCCGTCACGATGGAGGTGAGGAAGTGGTGGGCCTCGATCACCTTCAGGTCGTCGTAGCCCAGGTTCAGACCCCAGGCGGGGTTGAAGTGGCGGTGGTACGGGTGAGCGGGGCCGCTCAGGAGAGTGGTGTACCCCTCCTCGGCGGGGACTCCATCCTTGCGCCACTCCAGTTCAAGCTCGTTCATGCGCTCCATGGTCCATTTGATCGCACCCTGCGTGCCGTATATCTCGAAAGCCATATCACACTTGGCGCCATTGATGACCCGGCATGCCTCGAGTATTCCATGCGCGCCGCTCTCGAAATGTACGAGCGCGCTAACAAAGTCCTCGTTAGTCACCTCGCCCATGGGGCCGCCGCTGCTTCCCACATCGTAGTGGGTTCCTTGTCCCTGCGGGATAGGGCGGCGGCGGATAAACGTCTCCTGGTCGCTGACCACGCGGGCGATTGGGCCCG
>JALZCF010000449.1 GCA_030863245.1 Chloroflexota bacterium | reverse complement strand
GGGAGCGGGGAGCGGGGAGCGGAGAGCGGGGAGCGGGACGGCTTGTGGTTCATTCTGCACCCCGCAATCCGCATTCCGAAATTCACTGGGTTTGACCATTTCGCGAACGCGCGTACAGTTTGGGTGCCAATATGTTCAATGCCTCCTCTCCCCACCTGCGTGCTGTGCTTCAGGCGTTGTTTGTTACTTTCCTGTGGTCGACTTCGTGGGTTTTTATCAAGATTGGGTTGGAGGATATTCCGGCGTTGACGTTTGCGGGGCTGCGCTATGGTTTGGCTTTTGTGTGCCTGTTGCCTTTTGTGCTGCGGCGGGCGGGGGTGGCGTCGCTGCGGAGCCTCTCGCGGAGGGAGTGGGGGTGGTTGCTGCTCTTGGGGGTGTTCTTTTACGCCATCACGCAGGGTGCGCAGTTCCTCGGTCTGCTCTACCTCCCCGCAGTGACGGTGAGCCTGCTGCTCAATTTCACGACGGTTACTGTCGCGTTCCTTGGGGTGTTCCTTCTCGCCGAGTGGCCGACTGCGATTCAGTGGGGCGGTGTGGGGCTGTCGCTGGTGGGTGCGATGCTCTACTTCTATCCCGTTGCGTTGCCGACGGCCCAGGTATTGGGTCTCTTCATCGTCTTGGTGGGCGTTCTGGCCAACGCCCTGTCGGCAGTATTGGGGCGAGCGATTAATCGGACGGGGCACATCTCGCCGCTTACTATCACCGTGGTGAGCATGGGTATCGGCTCCAGCCTTCTACTGGCGACCGGACTCGGGACGCAGGGATTGCCACCGCTTTCGGGGAGGAGTTGGGCAATCATCGGGTGGCTCGCCGTCGTGAACACCGCCTTTGCCTTCACCCTCTGGAACCACACACTGCGTACCCTCTCCGCTGTCGAATCCAGCATCATCAACAGCACGATGTTGATCCAGATCGCAATCCTTGCCTGGATTTTCCTTGGCGAGCGGCTCACGCCTCAGGAGATCGCCGGCATGATTCTAGCGGCATTGGGGGTATTGGTGGTGCAACTAGGGCGCCAATTCACGTTTAGGTAACGATAGCCTGTTATACTAGAGGACGATGCTGGTTTATGGATGCTCGCTATGTGCCACCAGTCAATGGGAGGAAGAGCTATATGGAAGGCTATCGCAGCGAATTGGATCGACGACGATCCGAGGAAGGGGACAAGATTTCTGAAGATCCAGACTCACAACCGAGCTGGCCCTTCCCAGCAAAAGAAATCCCTGTCGAGTGGGAGAAACAAATCCCGCCCCCGATCCCACCCTATCCCAACTACTTCGAAGACGGAGAAGTTCACCAGGTGAAGCCTGTGCCGCTTCTATGCCGTCTCTGTGGCTTCTTCCACACGAGTGACGAGGAGTGCTATACGGTTTTCTGCAACTGAGACTCGCTGTCCGCAGGTGCCTGGCACTTCCCAAGTGCCGGGCACCTCAGAGTGTTCTTTCAAGAAGCCATGATACAAGATCATCCAACCCCGTGTATTCTGCGTCTGACAGTGGGGGGAGGACGAAGCTCATGACGGCTTGCGCGCCGGGGAGGTTGCGCTGCCAGTTGCGCAGGCCTTTGCCCTCGCGCTCTTCGGTGGGGAAGGCGAGGATGCCGGCGAGGACACGGTCGAAGGCGTGCGTGCCGGTGGGGTCGTAGCCGAATTGGTAGAGGTAGCCGAGCATCTTGTAGATGGCCTGGGTGTGATCGCTCGGGCCGTAGTTTTTCGCATCCAGGATGACATAACTCGGCGGCTCACCCGGCAGCTGTAGCACGATGTCCGGCACGCCCCAGATGTCGACGAGGGAGCGTTGCTGGGCAAACATCGAGCCGGTCTGGTAGTATACAAGAAGCTGGCCCTGTGGCGTCTGCGCCACGAAGCTGGGGGCCTGGCTGTCTTCTGCCAGCGCACGGCTCTGTCGAACCGGAAGATGGCGAGCCAGGGCCGCCACCAGCTCGAAGAGGAGGAGGAGCTCGAAGAGCAGGTCCGCCTCAAGCGCCGGGTCGAGGAGCGAGTGGACTCCCGATCCGGGCTGATGACAAC
>JALZCF010000427.1 GCA_030863245.1 Chloroflexota bacterium | reverse complement strand
GCCGGAGACACCTAGCATGGCACGGCTGGTAATGAGCACCTTCAGCTGCGAGGCAGCGGTGAGCAGCTCGATGACCTGCGGGCCCGCTGGCAGGATCTGCTCGAAGTTGTCCAGCAGCAGCAGCATCTGCTTGTCCTGCAGGTACTGTTTGAGGCGCTCGATCAAGGGCTGGCGCCCCTCCTCCCGTACCGCCACCGTTTGGGCAATCGTGGGTATGAGCAACACCGGATCCCGAATGGGCGCCAGGTTGACGAAGAAGACCCCATCCGGAAACGCATCCAGCAGCTGGGTAGCGACCTGCAACGCCAGGCGGGTCTTGCCGGTACCCCCTACACCCGTCAGGGTTAGCAGGCGCGTCTCAGCGAGGAGACGGCGTACCTCAGCTTGCTCCTGCTCCCGGCCGATAAAGCTGGTCAGCGCGGGAGATAGATTAGTGGGAGTAGCATGTGGAGCGGGCGGTAGTGGAGAGGCATCCGCTTGTCGCTCGTCATGCGTACCTAAGCGCGCCCGCTGCACGAACTCCGCCTGTAAGTCTGGCGGCACCTCCAGCACCTCCGCCAGTCGCTCGGCCATCTGGCGTGATGGACGTCTAGCATCCCGCTCGATCTTACTAACTGTCTCTACCGAGCAACCGACCCGCTCTGCCAATCCTTCTTGGGTGAGATCCAGTAACAGACGCCGCTGCTTTAGCCAGCGTCCAAATGAACTCTCCCTGTCCATCTGGCACTCCTTCTATCGGTTTCGCAACAGCTCGCCGTTGTTGCCCGCAACGCTAAAGAATGGGGCAGACAGAGAGTGGTAACGAGTGAATGGGGTAATTGGTACGGCTTTTTGTACGGCCGATTGTACCACACTTGGTCCTTCCGTGTCGATTGATTTTCGGTTGTAATAGATGCAGTTATCACAGGCAAGTAGCACTCCCGCATAAAGCGGGATACGCCAGATGAGGGGAGTAATCAATGTCTGCTTCTAATTATCACTATTGCCGCACCTTCGCCCAACAACGACTCAGCGAGCTCCGCCACGAGGCAGAATACTACAGACTCCACCATGCTCCCTCGTCTCACGAGAAGCCAGAGCAGTCATCCTATAAGGACTTGGCGAATGCTGGCTGGATTCGCCAGTTCGTAATGGTTATGCGGCGCCGTGCACCGAAGCGTGCAATGCGGAACTTGCAATCATGAATCGGGAGGTGAATGTCATGCCTAGAGTACGCCTAGTAAAGGGATGCTGTCCGCTAGATTGCCAGGATACCTGCGCTTGGGTAGCAGAGGTCGTAGATGGTCGGGTTCAACGGGTGCGGGGGGCCAAGGAACACCCCTATACGCGCGGTGTCCTTTGCACGAAGGTCAACCACTATGAGGAACGCACCTACTCTCCCGACCGACTGCTACATCCCCTACGTCGTGTAGGCGCCAAGGGAAGCGGGCAGTTCGAGCAGCTCTCTTGGGACGACGCACTCGATGAGATAGCCGAGCGCTTCTCCCACATTATCGAGGAATGGGGAGCGGAAGCATTATTGCCACACCGCTACTTAGGTTCGATGGGCATCATCCAGATGTATGCTCTGCAACGGGTGTTCCATGCGCTGGGTGCAAGTCGCCAAGGAGGCAGCATCTGCGGAGGCGCGCTGACTGCCGGCTTGATAGAGATGGGCCTCGAGGTGGATAATGACCCCGAAGACATTGTGAATGCTGAGTTAATCATCTTGTGGGGCGCCAACCCACTTTCTACCAACCACCATCTCTGGCACTTTATCCAAGAAGCGCGGCGACGTAACGGCGCGCAGGTGGTTGCGATTGACCCGCGTTCTACCCGAACTACGCGCCAGGCAGATGTTCACCTCCCTATTAGAATCAACAGCGATATCGTCCTCGCTCTGGCTCTAGGTCACGTCATCCTAACCGAAGGGCTTCAGGATGAAGCGTTTCTGGTAGAGGCAGTAACAGGGTTAGAGACCTACCGGCGCAACGTATCCGAGTGGAGCCCCGAGCGAGCCGAAATGTTTACCGGGATTCCGGCCCGGACAATACGCGAGTTAGCTCGTTCCTTTGCCATCGCTCGGCCAGCTACCATTAAGACCGGTGTCAACTTCGGTGCGCACTCCGTTGGCTCCGAGTTGATGCAAGCTGTGACAGCGCTCACCATCCTGTGCGGCCACTGGCGGGTGCTTGGTGGCGGACTACTAGATGGCTCCACGCCAAGAGTAGACTATGGGAAAGCGATGGGAACCCAGCTGGGGCCGCAAGAAGTCCGTATGCTGAATGTTGGTGCTCTTGGGGAAACGTTGACCACTCACTCACTCACCCCTCCTATCAAGGGCTTGATGATCTGGGGCACCAACCCAATGATTGTGCAGCCGAATGTTGGGCGGGTTCAAGAAGGGTTGATGCGCGATGATCTCTTCACGGTGGTGTTGGAGCATTTCATGACCGATACGGCCCGGTACGCCGACATCGTGCTGCCCTCCACCACCCAACTGGAGCACTTTGATGTCTTGGGCTCCTGGGGCCATCGTTACGTGACTATCAACCAGCCTGCTATCGAGCCACTCGGTGAAAGTCGCAGTCATGGCTGGGTGGCACGCGAGCTGTCCCGCCGACTAGGATTGCCCGAGTTCAGCGATGAGGAGATCATCGACGACCTGCTGCCTGAGTGGATAACGCTTGAAGAGTTGCTGGAGAAAGGGTGGGTGAAGGACGATTACGAGCGGGAATTACCCAAAGTGAAGCTTGACTTCACCGTCCGCTTGCCCAAGCAAGCACCGACGCACTTCCCCTTGACCTTGATCGCGCCCAAAGGCCATTACACAATGAACTCAAGCCTTATCAACCAACCTCGGCACCAGAAAGCAGAAGGCCAGCCAACCCTCGAAATGCATACGACGGATGCAGCGGCACGGTGCCTACAGGATGGTAACTGGGTGCGGATCTTTAACGACCAAGGGGAAATCAGGGCTACTCTTCAAACGGTGGAGCAGATGCAGCGAGGTGTCGTCGTCCTGCCGGGCCGCTGGTGGTTCAACCAGGCCGGTAACACGGCACCTACTAATCTCCTTACCCCAAGTGACGTCGCAGGCCGTGGTCAGCCCACCTATAACGAATGCTTTGTTGAGGTGCAAGCGAGTACGGCATCGGCTGATCCTTCAACGGTTGCTCCTCACAGCGCGCTTGCTCATGATGGCGGCGATAGGGCTGGAGGCAGTGGGAAATGTCGAGCTATGGTTGATTGCGTAACATAGTTGCCGATGCCAATCAGTTGCCCGCACAAAGCAGCAGTATACCAGATCGAGGAGGAACCGGTGTACCCCTACAACGACCACCTGGAAGCGTTCGATCACTTTGCGGAGAGCGTTCGGCATTTCGCAGCGCGAGAGTTGGACGCCGCGTTGGAAAGCGCACGGCGCGCGCACGCGGCCGAACCGGATGAATTGTTGTATGCTGATGCAGCGAACTGGCTGGAGAGAGCACGCGAGCAGGAGGGCGCCGCCCTCTACCTTGATGGTGAGGCCTTTTCAGCTTTTATTCGCGGCGGCAGCAACCTCCCACTCTACGACTTTGCCCGGGCCTGTCTTGCAGAACACCTCCAGCGTGTACAACCGGCGTCTCTCCTCGATATCGGCACGGGCAAAGGCACGATGATCGTTCCGGTCACGCAGCCGCTCAAGCCCATCCCACGTCTCACCTTTTGCGAGCCCTCTATAGCCCTCCTGGATCAGGCGATCGAGTTCGCCAGAGACGCCGGTCTTCAGGTGGAAAGCTATCCCTACCCAATCGAGGAGCTCCTCGATCGGGTGGATACCGATTGGGACGTAGCTGTTGCGACTTGGTCCCTCCAGAACCTACCGCCGCCCACTCGTGCTGACGTGTTTCGCTCCCTGGCGAGGCGCGTGCGTTGTCTCTTCCTCGCTGAATTCGACGATCGGAGCGGGTGCTACCCAGACTTGCTCGACCCGGCTCGCATCCGGCACGTTCATGATCGATATCAGCTCGGACTGCTTGAGTATCCTGGCCAAGAGGGGATATTGGTCCGTCACGGTTTCCTCATACCGATCATGTACGGCTACTTCGCTCGTGGGGAAGATCACAGTACCTATGAGCAGCCCATCAAATGGTGGGAGGACGAGCTGATGAGCGCCGGCTTCGCGATTGTGGATCGCACCCTCCTCTACCCCTACTGGTGGGCCGACGCCTATTTACTTGAGGCGGAGGCACCCGGTGCAGGTATATAGCGGAAATTAGGGGATGTGGAACTTCAGAGATTACTTGACGCGCCAGAACTGCCGTAAACAAGGATTCGCTGCCGTGAATTCGTCTGTCACGTGGGAATTCAAGGCTTGTCGAATCCCATCTTGTGCACACGCCC
>JALZCF010000423.1 GCA_030863245.1 Chloroflexota bacterium | reverse complement strand
TAGTTGTCTTTTACATGGAGCAGATCGACGAATTCCAGGACATCCAGGGCCTTCTGGCGGAGCTCGCGCTCCTGCTCTCGGACGCGTCCGGGAGAGAACCAGGTGCGGAAGAGATTCTCACCATGCTGACGAGGGGGGACCAGCATGAGATTTTCCAGGACCGTCATCAACTTCAGCTCGCGGGTGATCTGGAAGGTGCGGGCAAGGCCCTTGTGGAAGATCTCGTGGGGAGCTAGACCATCGATGCGCTCGCCATCGAAGACGATCTCCCCCGCATCCGGTTTGTAGTAGCCCGCAATGATGTTGAAGGTCGTCGATTTTCCCGCGCCATTGGGGCCGATCAGGCCGGTGATGGATCCCCTTTCCACCTCCAAGGAGACCCCATTCACCGCTTTGACCCCGCCGAAGTGTTTGTGAACATCCCTTACAATCAGGATGTTCCTGTCGCCGTCTTTCTCGTGTCCGTTATACTTAGCTTTCACCCCATCCTCCACGTGTTACACTGTTTCCCACGTGCTACAGTTATAAGGTAGATTCTAACTGACCTCACAGAGGCGCGCAAGCACCTCGGTCTCTCCCCAATCGAAGTGGGCAACTCGTTAGAGTGCGGGAGGTAGAAATCAGAGATATGAAATAAGGATCGAGTTCTGAGTGCGCGACGAGGGTGATTACGAACAGTGCCTGGCGACGACGGGAGAGGGCATCGTCGCCACGGATTCTTGAGATGGAAGCTCACCCACGTTACAAGATTTTACTCCGGCGCGCAAGCAACCCGCGTGCCGTCGCACTGCCGCTCTGCCGGGATTATTCCAGTTCGCGTACGAGGATAGGCTAGAGAATTCGATGAGGCTTGCGGAAATGCCGGGACAAACTATACTACTGCACATCCGCTGTTCGGTCAGAGTGACAGGGGGTGCGCGGCGGAGACTCTTCCCTTCGGTCAGAGTGACAGGGGGAGTGCGGTGGAGACTCTTCCCTTTGGTCAGAGTGACATGCGGACTCATTGCCGTACGAAGGCGGCGCCGCCTGGACCATTCAGAGTGACAGGGGGGATGAGGGAAAGTTGCGTAGTAGTATTAAGCTGCCACGTTTTTAAGGGAGGTGATGCGTAGGGAGAACGCCCGTTTGTCTAGTACGTTTGTCAATCTATCTAAGGTCAATCACGTTATTCTGTAGGAGGAGAAACGAAAAATGCGACGATATCTAGTCGCCCTACTATTGATTCTAGCCCTTGCGCTCGCTGCGTGTGCGCAGCAGCCCGCGGCGGTCGAAGAGCCTGCGCCGGCCGAAGAGGAGGCGCCGGTCGAAGAGGAGGCGCCGGCTGAGGAAGAGCCGGCTGCCGAAGAGCCGGCTGCCGAAGAGCCGGCGGAGGAAGAAGCTGCCGAGGAGCCGGCTGAGGAAGAGGAGGCAGCTGAGGAGCCGGCCGAGGAAGAAGCGGCGGTCGGCGCGCTGGAGCTGCCCGCGGAGTTCGGCGCTCTGGCGATGGAGAATGACCTGCTGGTTCTGGACAATGAAGGCTGTCCTGAGGATTACACCGGTTACTTCGAGCGGATCGAGGCGGTGGACCCGACGACGGTCGTCTTCACGATGTGCAAGCCCGACCCGGCGTTCCGCGCGAAGGTCGCTCACCAGAGTTTCGGTATCCAGCCCGCCGAACACCTGCTGGAGGCAGGGCAGGCTGGCGCGCTTCTAGAGAACCCGGTCGGTAGCGGTCCCTACCAGCTCGATACATGGAACCGCGGCGAGAGCGTCATCCTATCGGCGTTCGAGGATTACTGGGGCAACCAGCCTATGGACCCGCAGATGGTCTTCCGCTGGGCGACTGAGGGCGCGGCACGCCTGCTCGAGCTCCAGACAGGCAACGTGGACCAGATTGCCTTCGTTGGCCCCGAGGATTTCGAGACGGTGGAGAACGATCCGAACCTGCAACTGATTCCGAACCCCAACCCGAACATCTTCTACCTGGCGATGACGAATACCTTCGAGCCCTTCGACGATCCACGGGTTCGCCAGGCGATCGCGATGGGCATCGACCGCCAGCGCATCATCGACAACTTCTTCCCCGAGGGGTCGGAAGTTCCCGACTACTTCACGCCGTGCACCATCCCGAATGGGTGTGAGGGCGAGCCGTGGTACGAGTTCGATCCGGAAGCGGCGCGCGCGCTGCTTGAGGAAGCGGGTTATGGCGACGGCTTCGAAACCTCGATCTTCTACCGTGATGTGTACCGTGTTTATCTGCCGGAACCGCCGATCGTGGCGACCGAGATTCAGACACAGCTCGAGGAAAACCTGGGCATCACGGCCGAGGTCGTCCCGATGGAGTCGGGCCCGTTCCTCGAAGAGGCCTCGGCGGGACGTCTGGATGGGTTCTACCTGCTCGGCTGGGGCGCGGACTACCCGCACCCGACCAACTTCCTCGACTACCACTTCGGTGAGGCCAACATGCAGTTTGGCGAGCCGCACCCCGAGATCTACGAACCGCTGCGGGAGGCCGCTACGATTGCAGATTCTGAGGAAGCGGCGCCTCTCTACGAGCAGGCCAACAACGCTATCCGCGAGCTTGTCCCGATGGTCCCAATGGCACATGGGGCGGCCGCCGATGCCGCGTTGGCGGCAGCGGAGAACTCGCACGTCCGTCCGTTCGGGGCTATTCTCGGCCACATCGTGGACACCCCGGATGACACCTTCGTCTACATGCAGAGCGCCGAGCCGATCAGCCTCTACTGTGGCGATGAGACCGACGGCGAGACCTTCCGCGTGTGCAGCCAGATCGTCGAGACGTTGCTTGCCTACGGGTTGGAAACGGGCGACACAGAGCCAGCTCTGGCGACCGGTTGTGAGCCGAACGAAGAGAGCACGGAGTGGACCTGCACCCTGCGTGAGGATGTCACCTTCCATGACGGCTCGACGCTCGACGCGAACGATGTCGTGATGTCCTACGCGATCGGCGTCGACGCCTCGAACCCACTCCATGCGCCCGTCGAGCAGGGCGGCGCGGGTAGTAGCGGTGCGTTCGAGTACTACTCCTACCTGTGGGGTTTGATGAACGCTCCCGAAGAGGAAGCGGCGGAGTAATTCACCGCACGTCGTGACGTTGTGTGACGTAACCCGGGCAGGGGCGCGACCTGGTCGTGCCCCTGCCTTCTACTAGTGGAAGAGCGCGATGATTCAATACGTTATTCGGCGCCTGCTTGCCTCCATTCCTGTTCTCTTCGGAATCCTACTTATCACTTTCGCGATGGGGCGGATGGTGCCGGGCGACCCGTGCAAGGCGATTCTGGGAGAACGTGCCTCGGCTGCAACCTGCGCGCAATTCGTCAAAACCCGGGGGTTGGACCAGCCGATCCCGGTGCAGTTTGGGATCTACCTGCGGGATGTGGCACGGGGAGATCTGGGCAACTCGATCAAGTTCAGTCGGCCGGTGACCGACATCCTCATCGAGCGAATGCCGCTTACGGTTGAGCTCTCACTTAGCGCCATGTTCCTGGCTGTTCTAGTAGGGATTCCCCTGGGCATCGTGGCAGCGACGAGGCGTAACTCCCTCGCCGATGTGGTCACAATGATGTTTGCCAATATCGGCGTCTCGATTCCGGTCTTTTTCCTGGGATTGATGCTTGCCTACTTCTTCGCCCTCGTGCTACGGGATACGCCCTTCCAACTCCCGCCATCCGGTCGCCTACCAGCCGGCATGACGCCTACACCTTTCTACCAAGTGTACGAGTGGGAGATAGCCGATGCGGGGATCTGGAGGAGTGTGGCGCGCTTCTTCGCCAACATGTACATCTTCAACGCCCTCATCACGGGGGATTGGGAAGTGCTCCGTGCTGCTATCAGGCACATGATCCTTCCTGCTGTCGCGCTCAGCACCATCCCCATGGCGATTATCGCACGGATGACCCGCTCCAGTATGTTGGAGGTGCTCGGGCTGGATTACATCCGCACCGCGCGTGCCAAGGGATTGCCCTATATCATGGTGGTATTCAAGCATGCCCTGCGCAACGCATTACTGCCGGTTGTCACCATTATTGGGCTGCAACTCGGAGCGGCGCTAGGTGGCGCGATTTTGACAGAAACCATCTTTGGGCTGACGGGTATCGGGCGAACCCTATTTGAAGCGATTACGGGCCGGGATTACCCCATCGTGCAGGCCGTCACGCTGGTGATCGCGGTCGTCTTCGTCTTTGCCAATCTGATAGTCGACCTCTCCTATGCCTACCTCGATCCGCGGATAAAACTAGACTGAGTAGCAATAGATGACCACGCTGAGAACCAGGCCCTTTTTAGATGTCGAAGCAGAAGAAGAGTATAAACCGGAAAGCCTCTGGCAGGCTACCCTGCGCCGCTTGTTCCGGCAGCGCAACGCGGTGGTCGGCATGGTCATCCTCGGCGTTCTTGTATTCACCGCCATTTTCGCCGACGTCATCGCGCCCTACGATCCGATACAGGTGCTGATTGGCCAGGAAGATGTGAGCCGTCGCGAGAAGCCATGTATTCACATCCTGGGATGTGATGAGTCCAAGCCCCAACATATCATGGGCATCGACGGCAACGTGCGGGACCAGTTCAGCCGCATCATCCATGGCACGCGCTACTCGCTCTTCATCGGCTTTACGACGGTCTCGTTCGCTATCGTTGTGGGGACCCTGCTAGGGGCGGTCGCTGGTTATGTTGGCGGGTGGACAGAAGATGTTATCATGCGCACGATGGATGTGCTGCTAGCCTTCCCGTCGCTCCTGCTCGCCATCGCCATCGTGGCCGTGCTCGGACCGGGACTGCAAAACACCCTGCTGGCGGTCGGTATCGTCACCATTCCGGTCTACGCGCGCATCGTGCGCTCCAGCGTGCTCTCCATCAAGGAGCTGGATTACGTCGAGGCGTCGCGCGCGCTGGGGGCGAGTAACACGCGTATCCTCCTCCGGCGCATCCTGCCCAACTCCCTGACGCCGCTCATCGTGCAGGCGACGCTGGGCATTGCAACGGCGATTCTGGATGCGGCCGCGCTCTCCTTTCTAGGCTTCGGCGCGCAACCGCCTGCTCCCGAGTGGGGAGCGATGCTCGGGTCGGAGCGCAACCAGATCTTCAGCGCGCCGCACCTCGTCTTTTTCCCTGGCATGGCGATCTCGATCACCGTGCTCGCCTTCAACCTGCTGGGTGATGGGCTGCGGGATGCGTTGGATCCGCGGTTGAAGGGGACGTGA
>JALZCF010000421.1 GCA_030863245.1 Chloroflexota bacterium | reverse complement strand
TCGACTCGCTGCGTCGCTGCCTCGCCAGCAGGGACCTCTATCGCGAGCTGTGGCTGCGCCCCCGAACCCTTCTGCAACCGGCGGCGGCGGATCGGGCGGTTGGTCACGTCGCTTCCGCCCTGCGCGTGGCGGAATGGCTGGAGAGATTCCTCGCATCACGGCGCCTACAGCTCGGGCAGACGATCTGTTACACATACTGGCTGTGGACGGAAACCGTTGGCGTCGGAATGGTACGCCACCGTCACCCGGAGATGCTGATCGTCTCCCGGGCGCACGGTTTCGACCTGTATGCCGAGCGTTGGGAGCCCCCGTACATCCCGATGCAGCGGTCCGCACTTGAGTCAGCGGATGCGGTGTTCGCGGTGTCGGCGCATGGCTGTGATTACCTTAGGACGCGCCATCCTGTCGCTGCGGACCGGGTGCATGTCGCGCGTCTTGGTGTGAGGGATCCCGGCACCGTCGCCGCGCGATCCGAGGATGGGATCTTGCGAATCCTCACCTGCTCACGCATCGAGGAGGTGAAGCGGTTGGATCTGGCAATAAAAGGAATCGCCGAGTTCGCGAGACAGCACCCCGATCTCGCCGTCGACTGGACGCACTTCGGCAGCGGGCAGCTGCGGGAATCCGTCAGAGCGGCGGCAGAGCGTGAGCTGCCTACCTCCGTAAAGTGGTCGTTTCGCGGCGAAACTCCGAACGAAGAAGTGCTCGATCACTACCGGCGGAGCCCGGTGGACCTGCTTCTGAATGTCAGTTGGTCAGAAGGCGTGCCGGTCAGCATGATGGAGGCGCAGAGCTTCGGTGTGCCGGTCATCGGTACCGCTGTCGGGGGGGTGCCCGAGATCGTAGATAGCGAAAATGGCGTGCTGCTCTCGCCAGATCCCGCACCCACGGAGATCGCATCGGCCCTATCTGTGTTTCTCAGCAATCGGTCGATGGTACATGCGTTGCGGGACAGGAGCCGAGCCCGCTGGGAGAGCCGATACAGTGCGGCCCCTAACTTCCGCCGATTCGTGGAAACGATCCAGTCGATTGGCGTGTTCCGTTGAGGTGCGTGAAAGGAGTTATTTCGAACGTAAGCGACGGCGGACCGCCCTGCGGACGCGACCGGCGCGGGTGCGCAGACTCCGGCGGAGCGTGGGGCCGAGGGAGCGGAGGCAGGCAGCGTAGTACATAGCATCAATAGGGCCGATCCTCTGACGGGTGATGCCGAACCGCTCGGGCAGCGTATCCCAATGCCACGAGGGGAATACATACGCCGGATCTCCCCGTTCCGCGTCGCTCTTGGCCCAATGAATGTGGAAGAACGCGAGGGGCCGCTGACTCACCGCATCGATCAGCCGTCCACGCTCCCACCGCAGGGCCAGGTGCGGGACCACTGCGCGCGGTCGAGCCTGCACGATGTGTTCTTCATCATAGATGCGGAGCGTTCCCGCCGCCGCCGCCTCATACACGATGTCTGTGATGCACGGTACTTCCCCGCGCGCGTGGCGCTCGGCCACAGGGATCGGGCGGCGGGCCGCAGGGGAAGACCACCGCTTGCCCGTCTCGTCGAAGCCGAGGTATTCAGGCGCTTCGAATATCTGCTGCCAATCCGCCCGCTCGTACAGCCTATTTATGTCCTCAGTGTTGCGCCACAGGGTAAGAGGCCCATGGACGAACCCCCGCCCCCAGAAGGAGAGCACGTCGTGCTCGGCAAGCCGGTTGTCGGTGGCGAAAGCACGGAGATCACCGAGGATGAGGTCACAGTCCACGTGTCCCCAGAAGTCGCAGCCTTCCAGGAGGTCGGCCAGCGCCACGCCGAAAGTGGGCTTAAAGTCGCAGAGCTTGTAGGGCTCTGCGTGGCTGAGGTCGCAGCCGAGCCGTTCACCCATTGAGGCCAGCAGGTCGGGCATGCTCCTCTCGACCCACTGTACGTTCGCAGGGAGAGGGAATGGCTGGGGGGAGTCGGCCACGAAGAGGAACTCTATCGTAGGATTATAGGCGGCAGTGCCGAAGAAGAGGGGGAGGTACGTCGGGATAGCACCACCCCAGGCGGTCACGAGACGGATAGAAGGTTTCATTATGTCGGTGACGGGAGTTGGTGTGCGATAGAGCAGGCCAGGGATCAGACCGACAGCGCGACACCAAACGTATGCGAAACGCCAATGCCAAAGCAAGTATGCGGCGAAAATCATGCCGAGGTCAGCGCAGTCTGCATCCGCTACTGCTCACATTCGACCAGCACAATCGCTCCTGCTGCCTCCGACAGGCGAACCGTGATGGCTCACCTGCGTAACGCAGTGAACTTCGCTACCGAGCCTTCCTGCGCGGCAATCCCCTATGACATTCTTGTCAGAGTCTGTCAAGCGAGTACAATGAACTTCTCGAAGGCTCAAGAGGAGGAACCCGCACCAAGCCGCGTGCACTAACGAGCTTCTGAGGACCCGATCGACGTGCTGATGCCGGGTGGCGCATGTGTTCGGCCATCCCTCTGTGTTGTTGGTTCATGGCGTCGTTCGGCCTTGCAGCGGCTCCCTATAGCGTGACTGGTAGTCGCCAACGTGGAGAGAGATGAAGATGCTGGGGATCTTGAAGCAAATTCCGGAGGCACTCCTCAAGAAGTATCATCGAAGGGTGATCTACGTCCCGGAGGGCAGTATTTCGGGGGTCGATTTCGCCCACGATCTTAGGGTGACCATCGCCAATCCGAGGCCGGTTTGTCTAGATATCGGGGCAAATGAGGGGCAAACCATCACCCTGTTGCAGAGGGTGTTCGACGATCCGACAATCCATGCCTTTGAGCCGTCCCACAAACTGTTCCAGCTGTTGCAGTCCAAAAATTTCGGCGTGCGCGTCTCATTGCACAATGTCGCTCTCGGAAAAGAACCCGCGAAGCGGGAATTCATCAACTATGAGAAGTCGGGCTTGAGTTCCTTCCTTGCCTTGGATGTTCACGGGGAGCACCCCTTCCGTGATGTTGAGGTGGAAGCTAGGGAAGTGGTCGAAGTCGAGACCGTAGACAGGTTCTTGCAACAGAACCGTATTGATACCATTGATCTTCTGAAGATTGACACGCAGGGATTCGACCTAGAGGTGCTATCCGGGGCGACAGGGGCTCTCCAGGCCGGCATCATCCGCAACGTCCTTGTCGAGCTCAATTT
>JALZCF010000419.1 GCA_030863245.1 Chloroflexota bacterium | reverse complement strand
GTATTACCGGCACCGTGGCTATATCGTTTTATTCGATCGCCACTTTTTCGCTGATTACTTTGCGCACGATATCGTGGGTGAGGCATCCGATCGGCCACGAAGTAGGCGCATTCATGGCTACATGCTGCAACGTTTCTACCCGCAACCCGATCTGGTCATCTTCCTCGATGCGCCACCTGAGTTGTTGTTCGCGCGAAAAGGTGAGGGAACCGTGGCATTGTTGGAGCGCCGACGGCAAGAGTACCTGCAACTACGCGATCACGTGCGACACTTTTGCATCGTTGATGCAACACAGCCAGTGGACGAAGTTGTGCGTGATGTTGCCAGCCTGATTCAGGATTTTTACGGAAGGCAGAGGGGTACCGTCTGGGGCAACCAAGAAAATCAGATCGTTCAACAGTAAAATGGTAGCTTGGTAGACGTGAGACAACTATTCCACCGTATCGTATCGCGTGCCTTGGAAAACAAGGTGTTTGATAGGTTCGTCGCCCTGCTAGAGCAGCTCGATTGGCAAGACTCATCGCTTCTCCGGGTGCTCACGTATCATCGCGTGGATGAGCCGAATGCGCGGCCTGCCCTTGCCCCACAGTTGGCGATAACGCCCGCAATCTTTGACCAGCAGATGTGCCACCTTGCAGCGTATTATCACGTGCTCTCGATCCGTGAGGTGCTAGAAGTCTGTAACAATGGAGGAGCGGTACCGAAACGTGCGGTACTGGTGACGTTCGATGATGCCTACTGCGACTTTGCGGAACACGCCTGGCCCATTCTCCAACGCTACCATATCCCGGTCACCCTCTTTGTGCCCACTGCCTTCCCCGGGGCTCCAGAGCGAACCTTCTGGTGGGATCGGCTGTTTCAGGCTTTGCACTTTACGAGCCACGACGAGCTGATCACGCCGGTTGGCTGCCTCCCATTGGAGCACTTATCTCAGCGGGCCAGGGCGTACCGCCGCTTGCGAGAGTACGTGAAATCGTTGCCCCATCAAGAGGCGATTGCCTGGGTCGAACAGGTTTGCCAGGCGCTTGACACACCGCCACCCCAAGCAAGCGTCATGGGCTGGGACATGCTCCGTCAGCTGGCAGACGAGGGGGTCGTATTAGGAGCCCATACCCGGACTCACCCTCTGATAAACCGGGTCTCAGCGGAGGAGGCACGGGCGGAGATCGTGGGGTCGCTGCGTGATCTGGAGCGGGAAATCGGTGAGACGCTGCCGATCTTTGCCTATCCTAGTGGCGGGTTCGATGACGGGGTGGTACAGCTTCTGGCATGTGAAGGACTTGAGCTGGCCTTTACCACGACGCGGGGCGTCAACGACCTACGGATGGCGGATCGACTACGCCTGCGGCGGATCAATGTCGGTCAGCGTACCACGCTTTCACTGCTACGCCCGCAGCTAACACCCTGGACTGTCCACCTCAACCCGTGGTATTCGCTTTCGAATGCTTAAAGCCCATGGGTGTCTGCGAAGCCAACAATGATAGGCTAGAGTCGTAACTGAATAAACCTGTTAGACCTGTTGTTCACCCATTGAGAGAGAGCAGATGAAGATCCTGATTGCTAGTAGCATCTATCCCGAGGCCATTGAGCGGCTCCAGGAGGAGCACGATGTCATATGCGCTTTTAATGCCACAGAAGAGATGTTGAAAGAAACGATAGCAGATCGTGAGGTCTTGATTTTCCGTAGTGGCGTTCGGATTACCGGCGATGTGATGGCGAGTGCGCCCAATCTGAAGTTACTCATCCGGGCTGGCTGCGGCCTTGACAATATCGACATGGACTGGGTTCGAAAACGAAGGCTACAACTGGTGCGCATCCCGGAGCCAGCGGCTAAAGCGGTATCGGAGATGGCTTTTGCCCTCATGCTGGCGCTGTCACGTAATTTGCTGCAAGCCGATCATCTCACACGTCAGGGGCGATGGGCCAAGCGTGAATTCTCCAGCGGGTACCTGCTGACGGGAAAGATGCTGGGAATCATCGGTGCTGGCAACATTGGCTCCCGTACGGGCCAACTGGGTGCAGCATGGGGCATGGATGTGATAGGCTGTGTCGAGTTTCCAACGTTGGTCATTGCACGACAGTTAAGGGACAAGGGGATTCAGTTGACCAGTTGCGATGAGGTACTTGCGAGAGCTGATTTCTTGTGTGTTCACGTACCACTCGCGGAATCGACTCGTCATCTCATCAACGCCGATGCGATTGCTCGTATGAAGCCGGGTGCATTTCTGATCAACCTGGCTCGAGGCGGCGTAGTGGACGAAGAAGCACTCCGCGAGGCACTGGTTCGCGGGCACCTGCGCGGTGCTGCCCTAGATGTACACGCGGACGAAGGCGAGGGCATGGTATCGCCGCTCGCCGATCTGCCGAATGTCATTCTTACCCCACATATCGGTTCCGGGACGATTGACTCGCAGCGCGAGATCGGCGAGCGAGTGATCGAGATCATCCAAGCTTTTTTGGCTGAACAAAGCGAAGCCGTGCTGGAAGTAGAACAGGCTGTTGCGTAATCACAGCTTATCTGAACGGGAAGGAGATGCCGATGAAGAAGACCACCCAATTCAAGCGGTTGCTACAGTCGGATCGACTTGAATTTTTGATGGAAGCCCACAATGGGCTTAGCGCGAAGATCGTCGAAGAGGCTGGGTTCAAGGGTATCTGGGCCAGTGGGCTCTGCATATCTGCCGCGCTCGGCGTGCGCGACAATAACGAGGCCAGTTGGACACAGGTACTGGAAGTTGTCGAGTTCATGAGCGATGCAACCACTATTCCTATAATGCTTGACGCCGATACGGGTTATGGCAACTTCAACAATGCACGTCGTCTGGTGCGGAAACTTGAGCAGCGCGGCGCGGCCGCCATGTGCATCGAGGACAAGCTTTTCCCAAAGACGAATTCTTTCATCAATGGAGAGCAACAACCCCTGGCGCCGATCGATGAATTCGTGGGTAAGATCAAGGCAGTCAAAGATACACAAACAGATCCCGATTTCTGTGTCGTCGCGCGGGTTGAAGCCTTCATCGCGGGTTGGGGTCTCTCCGAGGCTTTGAAGCGAGCAGACGCTTACTACCGTGGCGGCGCCGACGCCATTCTCATGCATAGCAAGGTCCCCACTGCCGATCAGATTATGGCCTTTATGAGAGAGTGGCAGGATACCTGCCCGGTCGTGATCGTGCCGACCATGTATTACCAGACACCGACCCAACAGTTCGAGGAAGCGGGTGTCAGCCTTGTGATCTGGGCTAATCAGTTGTTACGCTCCAACGTGAAGGCCATGCAGGAAACGGCTGCCCGGATCTTCGCGGATCGTTCTCTTCAGGCGATCGAGAGGGAAATCGTGCCCGTAAAAGAGATCTTCAGATTACAAAACGCCGCGGAATTGAAAGAGGCCGAGAAACGCTACCTGCCGGCCGATGGCGCACCAACACGCGCTACCGAGTCATCCTATGCAGAGCCATCCTATGCCGTGGTATAGACACAAAGAGCAGGTAGGTAGAAGGAGGACTGAAGCATGAAACCGCAAATTCTAGCCGATCGTCAACCGTGCGCGATCGTGATTGGTCTGGATTCTATTACCGGCCTACAGGCGGCACGCATTCTGGCCGATCGCCAGGTGCCAGTCATCGGGATCGCGAAGGATCCGGATCACTAATGTTGCCGCACCAACGTGTGCGACCAGATTCTATATACGGATACGGCGAGCGAGGAGCTAGCCGAGACACTGTTGACCCTACGTCCGAGGCTGAATCAAAAGGCGGTCCTCTTCCCCTGTACTGACATGAGTGTATTACAGCTATCGCGACATCGGGAGCGGCTAGGGGAGTGGTACCATATTGCGCTGCCCGACTCTGCCACGATCGAGATGTTGCTGGACAAGGTTGGCTTCTACACCTATGCGCAAGAGGCGGGACTACCGATACCGGGAACGTTCTTCCTTCACACGCGAGCAGATGTGGAAGAGGCCGCTACGGCGTTGACGTTTCCTTGTATTCTGAAACCACCCGTCAAGACACCCAAGTGGGAGCAGAATGCTAAGGAGAAAGTGTTCAAGGTTGAGAGCGCAAGCGAGCTTTTGGAACTGTACGATCGTTGCTCAGAGTGGACCGATGTCTTGATTGTGCAGGAGTGGATTGAGGGGACGGACGCGGATCTCTATACCTCTAACTGCTACTTCAACGCCCAATCCGAACCGCTCGTGACCTTTATCGCACGGAAGATCCGACAGTGGCCACCCAAGACCGGCACAGGTTGTCTGGGCGTAGAGAGCCGCAACGATGTTGTGCTGGAGGAGTCGCTCCGATTGTTCCAAGGTGTTGGTTATCATGGATTGGGCTACGTGGAATTGAAGCGCGACGCACGAACAGGAAAACATTACATTATCGAACCCAATGTTGGTCGGCCAACGGGACGGTCCGCCATGGCCGAGGCGGCGGGTGTTGACCTCCTGTACACCATGTACTGTGACTTGGTTGGCTGGCCTCTCCCATCCAACCGTGAGCAGGCATATGAAGGGGTGAAGTGGATTTATCTGCGGCGCGATATTCAGTCAGCCCTTTATTACTGGCGGCACGGGGAGCTCACGTTGAAGGAATGGTGGCACTCGATCCGCGGCCGCAGGGCCTATGCCGTGTTTTCGTGGCGCGATCTGGCGCCCTTCTGGGCTGATTGGCAGCGAACAGCGACTCGTCTCTTTACGAATAGGCGTAGAACCAAGAAGAGAGCTAGTGGCCCGGCGCGCGTGAAGATGGACCGCACCCACGAGACGGTTTGAAAGGTATCAGACACAGCAAGTAAGTGCAGGCACCCAAAAATCATTCATCCGAGTAGCGACCCCAATCGTTGGGGTCGTTTCTGTTGCTACGGTTACCTTAGCGGATGAGAGAATTATAGCCCGGTTCCAAACTCCTCTATATCATCGGCTTGATAGTTCATCTGTTATTAACTATCGTGGGTACGATGGTGTCATGTGGAGGAGCCAACAGGATGGGAATTCGAGATACTGTAAAAACGCTTGCACGACATAGAGAAAGGTAACTTTACCGATGCAGACCGAATCTGCTTCTCGAAGACATATGTATCGCGTCTTGCCTGTCGTCGGCATGGCGACGCTGCTCATCTTAGTCTTCTGGTCAATGGTGTTGCCTACACGGGCGGCCGATGGGGTTGAGGTAGGCTATCGCGACTTTGAATATGAAGAACCGTGTAGTGCGAATCCCACGGCGGAGAAGCCGGAGAGCAAGCTGTGGTGGGCGGATGGATCCTGGTGGGGGAGCCTATGTGATGAGGGAACTTATTACATCCACCGCCTCGATCTGGAGACACAGAGCTGGATGAGGACCGACACCGAGTTGGACTCGCGAGCCAGCAGCCGGGCGGATACGATCTGGGATGAGGCGAGCCAGAAGCTGTATTTGGTCTCGCACAAGGTGGCGGAAGGGGGAGTGGTCAGTAAGGATGATGGCGACTGGGGCCGCTTCTACCGCTATAGCTACGATGCGGCGACCGATAGCTACCGGCCGGATAATCTGGGAGCGGTGCGTGGCAAAGAGTTCGCCTACGTCAACAATGCTGAGACCGAAACGCTAACCCTCGCCAAGGACTCGACAGGGCAACTGTGGGTGACCTACACCCTCAACAACACGGTCTATGTCAACCGTACCCTCTGCGATCCCACCTGTGACGATGGTGCGTGGGGTGAGCCCTTTGCGGTGCCGGTCGACGAGGAGGCCTCCGGTTTAGCGGCTGACGATATTTCCGCCATCGTGGCCTACAACGGGCACATCGGCATCATGTGGAGCAACCAGAATACCGACTCCTTCTTCTTTGCAGCTCATCCTGACGATGCGGCAGATACGGAGGGGTGGGAGGTTGTCGCAGCCTATGATGGTACAGGTATCTCCGAAGATCATATCAACCTGAAATCCTTGCAGGCTGATCCGGCCGGCAACATCTTTGCCGTCGTCAAAACCTCCACTGCATCCCCCGCGATTGCACTACTGGTCTGTAGAAGTGGTGGCGCCTGCACGCGACCTAGTAGTTGGACGCCTCACGTGGTTTATCGCAAGCAGGGGGATACTGATCCCACCCGGCCCATCCTGCTGATTGACCAGACCAATCGTAATGTGTATGTGTTTGTCACCATGCCTGAAGCTGGCGGCTCGATCTATTACAAAGTGTCGTCCATCGATAACGTCGACTTTGGCGACCCGACCACAAAAGGGATACCTTTCATCCAAAGTACACGCGACCCGCTTACCAATAACCCTACTTCGACCAATCAAACCCTCACCAGTGAGACAGGATTGGTGGTTCTTGCCAGCGATTCCACCACACGTTACTACCTGCACAATTTCCTTTGTCTCGATGAAACCGGCGCTAGTTGCCCAGGAGTGACTGTGACGCCGACGATCAGCGCCACACCGACTAGCACACGGATCAGTACACCGACTAGCACGCCGACCAGCACGCCAACAAACACGACCGTGCCCACGAGGCCGACCCGCACGCCAGCCACGACTACACCGACGGCAACAGCTACGGCGATCGCAGATGCGAGAGAAATGTTCTTGCCGATCGTGATAAAGTAGCGTGTGCTAACAAACGAATTGACGTTCCAATGATATCAGAGCTATTCTTTCCGGGTTGCTCGGCATAGTAATCGTGGAGCGCAAGGGTATGGAACTGGGTTCCGCCCTGTGCTTCACGTGCTGGCGGGTTAGGGAAGTACTTGGACGACCTTGCTGGATTGCTTGATCAGAGCATGGTTTCCTGCGAACTATATTTGAAGCGAGGTTATAGGTGAAAATTCTGGTTACAGGTGGTGCTGGTTATATTGGAAGTATCGTCGTCGAACAACTTATAAGAGCAGGTGAGGAAGTTATCGTCTTTGATAGTCTCTCTCAGGGGCACCGAGGAGCTGTGCATCCGGATGCGGCCTTAGTGGAAGGAGATTTGGCTGACCCCGTTGCCGTCGATCGAGTCTTCGTCGAACATCGGCCTGAGGCCATCATGCATTTTGCCTCCAACACCCTGGTTGGCGAGTCGATGCAACAGCCCTTTCTGTACCTTGGTGACAACATCACGAACGGTCTCAACCTTCTACAAAGCGCGATCAAGCACGACGTATCTCGCTTTATCCTCTCCTCGACAGCGAACCTCTTTGATGATCCTGAGCGGATGCCGATCAACGACGAGGAGCGGATCATCCCTGGCAGTCCCTATGGCGAATCGAAGTATATCCTGGAGCGTATGCTTCACTGGCTCGATCGCATTTACGGATTGCGGTATGCAGCGCTGCGGTACTTCAATGCTGCCGGCGCGTCAGCAGAGCGAGGCGAAGATCATGATCCTGAACTCCATCTCATCCCGATTGTATTGGAGGTGGCACTCGGAAAACGTGACAAGGTGGTCATTTTTGGCGACGATTACCCAACGCGCGACGGTACCTGTGTCCGTGATTACATTCATGTTCTCGACCTCGCACAGGCTCACATTCTGGCCCTCCATGCTTTGGATGAGGGAAGTCGCACATATAATCTCGGAAATGGTGAGGGGTTTACGGTAAGGGAAGTCATTGAGACGGCACGAGCGATTACGGGCCATCCTATTCCTGGCGAAGTTGGCCCACGTCGACCGGGTGATCCCGCCGTTCTGGTGGCGAGCAGTGAGAAGATACGTCGCGAGCTAGGGTGGGAACCCCAGTACCCCGAGTTGCACACGATCATCGAAAGTGCGTGGCGTTGGCATCAGCTTCACCCCAATGGTTATGAAACCTAGGCTCCAATCTTGACGGTTTATGATTCCTGATTCATTATCACATAGAGCGGAGAAGAAAATGGTTGAGCAATTTGTGCTGCGAAAGCCGGTTCTTTGAAAATATTGCAGAGGTTTGGATAGGTAGTTAGATGTCAATCGAGCAACGCCTGGCGGCTGTAGTTCTCGTTGTGGCAATTATCGGAAGCTTTGCCATTGCGTTTGGGATCACCGCGCTCACGGGGGGAGATGAGTATGGTGGTGATACTGATGGCAGTGTGGTGCTGCAGGTGCAACAAACTGCAACGGCCACTAGCACGGCTCGGGTTCTGACCTCTACTGCAACCCGGTCCGCCACGCCCTCCGTCACTCGTACCAGCGCTATAGCGGAGATGGATGAATTGGAGATGGATGAGTTGGAGACGGACGTCATAGAAGATGATACAATTCGAACGTCGCCCACGGTTACGATAGAGCCTGAAAGTACCCAAGAGGATGAAGCTGTTGAACTGGCTTCACCCGAGCCTTCACCGACACCCAGATCGTCAGCCACAGCCACCCGGATTCCTCCTACGTCGACACCCACCGTCGCAGCCCCGACTGCGGCGCCGCGTATAGCGGCGTCGCCCACGTCGCCGCCACCAACCATACCACCATCCTCCACACCGCCACCACCTCCGCCGACGACAACGCCCATCATCCTCCCGACGGCGACTCCTGTTATTATCGTTCCGTCCGCGACGCCGACGGAGATCCCACCTCCGCCGGTTGCCTACTCTGCCCCAACCTTGCTCGCGCCAGCAGATGGGGCCGGTGTATCAGTGCCAGTCTCCCTGAGTTGGGCGTGGAACGGCACGTTGCAGGAAAATGAATATTTCGACGTGCGGGTATGGCACGAGGGTGCGCCGCAACAGGGGATTACCTGGACGAAAGCCTCCCAATTCACGCTCTCGTCGCCTGATTTCCAAGGAGACTATCTATGGAGTGTCGCGGTCATTCGGGGTGAAGGTGGGGCATTGCAGGAGGTACTAAGCCCGGCTGCGTCACCCCGTAGGATTCGGATAACGAGTGGTGGAACGGCTCCAACTCCCGAACCGACCGAGCCTCCGATAATAGTAGAACCCCCGACTTCTACACCCGCTCCTGAACCCGAACCACCGACGCCCACACGGCCGGTGCCGGAGCCGTCGCCGACTCGGTAAGATGACTCGAACCCGAGCTGTCGTTTCCACTGTACGCAGGTATCTCCACTTAGCGGTTGGTACCTTGCTGACGTTCGTGGCCGTCTACTTTCTCTACCAGGAGGTAGATGTTCGAGAGGTGTGGGCCATTCTGTGGCAGGCCAACGGGTGGTTCATTGGCTTTGCGGTGATCAGTATGGGGATCCAGACGGTGAGCAAGACCATTCGTTGGCAAGTGCTCCTGGGCAAGGCGCGGCATTCGGTCACTTTTTCGCAAGTGTTATCAGTCTTGTTGATCGGTCAGATGTTGAACACTTTCATCCCCATGCGCGTGGGTGATCTGGCGCGTGTCCATCTCCTCGGCATCCAGGGGCCGGGCCGTTCCCATACTTTAGGAACGATCGTGTTGGAGAAGAGTGTAGATATGTTGTGTTACGCCCTACTTTTTTTTTGCTCTCCTTTTTGGTGCCGGTTCCGCTTTGGTTGAGAGAACAAGCTCACCTCCTTCTTCTGCTCTTCATCATCCTGTTTGCTCTGCCAGTTCTGTTCGCCTTCCGCCCTCGCTTGCTCTTTCGACTAGTAGTCTGGAGTACAGCGTGGCTGAACCCTTCTGTACAGGAGTACATCACAGGACGAATTCGCACCTTGTTGTCTACTATAGATGTGCTCCTTCGTCGCGATAGTAACCTGCGGGTCGCCCTGTGGTCGGGCGTTATCTGGTTTACGGCTGTACTGAACAATTACTTACTCTTCATTGCGCTAGGAATCGAAGTACCTCTAACA
>JALZCF010000549.1 GCA_030863245.1 Chloroflexota bacterium | reverse complement strand
GTGTTTGATGGGGATACGGACCGGCAGTGGAACCACGATGAACAGTCGACTCCCAATTGGTGGCGTGCCACGTTGAATGACTTGGGCGCGACCGTAGCCGGCGCTGTTTTTCTGGGCATATCTCTTGCGCCCACGGATGAGATTCCGATGCTCGCCAGCGGCTTGCATTATGGACACTTGCTGGCGGTGATAGCGTTGTCGCTCCTGCTGACCTATCTGATTGTCTTTGAGAGCGGCTTCCATCCGCCCGCTGGAACCCACCTCAATCGAGGGCCGTTCCAGCATCCCGTCACCGAAACCGTCTTCGCTTACGTGATTTCTCTACTGATAGCCCTGCTGGCCCTCTATCTGTTTGGTCGTGTAGAGTGGGGTGAGCCGCCCATCTTTGTGCTCGCGCAGGTGCTGGTGCTCGGCTTTCCGGCCGCCGTGGGTGGGGCAGCTGGCCGATTGGTCATATGAGCGAGCAGAAGCGGGAGTATACGACGGCAGAGCGGGTAACCCTTGTGGTCAGCCTGGCAATCGTGCTGGGGTTGGCGGGACTGGTGACCTATGAGTATTACGTGACCGGTACGAGACCAGCGGTGGTGGTGGTGCAACCCCAGCCCGCCGCGGTGCGCCAGGAAGGGGAGCAATACTATCTGCCGGTTGAGATCTCGAATACGGGCGATGTGACCGCGACGGACGTGTGGGTCCGCCTATTATTACAGACTGAAGCGGGGGAGCAGGACGCCGGCGAAGTGTTCCTCGCCACACTACCAGGGGAGGCGACGGTCACGGTGACCCTAGTCTTCCATGAGGACCCGCGCCGTGGAACGCTTCATCCGGCTGTCAGCTTCATCGAGCCGTGAATGCTTCTCGTATCATTCAGGCGCTACATCTATCCCACAAAAAAGGTAGAGCGCCGACGCTCGCATGCTACAGCGCATTATTGCCATCTTATGCTGCCGCTACTGGGCCGGTTGGATCGGTACATCAGGCAGGCGGACAGGGGTGATTACGCCATCACGATTCACGCCCACCGAGATTTTCAACGTCCCTACATGTTCGAGAAAGGCTTGGACTTGTACCTCACCTGGACCGGTTGACCTGATGGTGTCAAACGGAACCAGCATGCGGCTCGTTGCCATATACATATCAATGACGGGGCGTACCTCAACGTCTTGCAAGGGTTCGCCACTGTATGCATCACGTGCCGTGATAGTGAAAGTGACGTTTTCTCCCTCACGTGGTGGTGAAGGGACACTTTCCATACGGACGTGCAGGTCACCCTCGCTCACTTCGACCGGTCCCACAGAACGCGGTGGACCACTGCTGCACGCCCCTACTAGTGCTCCAAGGAGGAGCAGGAATAGGAGATGTTTCTTCATGTTTATCTTGCCATAGCCATAGCTCTGCTGACGATACTACATTATGAGAATTGTAGAAATAAACAGGGTATCGCAGCGTCGGTCCAATACCCCGATTTAATAAACAATCCTCATAATGTAATATCGGGGCGGGATGGTTGTCAAACAGAGTGCCTTCTCATGAAACAATGCTTTCGTGAAACAGCATCGCCGGATTACTGCAGCGGCCTGTCGATCACCCATGCGCGTTGCCGCCACAGCGAAAATAGGGGCTTGACCTTCCACTCGAGTAGAAGGTATATAATCATATAAGGCACATGGAGCAGATACACTCGAGAGGAGTTCACAATGACAAGCAATAGTAATAAAGCGCGGCTGCGGATTGGCGAGCTAGCCAAGGAGTTCGACCTCAATCCCAAAACCATCCGCTACTACGAGCGGATTAGCCTGCTGCCTGATCCCCACCGCTCCCCGGCTGGCTACCGGCTCTACGATGATATCGACCGGGAGCGCCTCCGCTTTATCCTCAAAGCCAAGGAGGTGGGCCTCGCCCTCGACGAGATTGCCGAGATTCTCGCGCTACGGGATGAGGGCCTTGTCCCCTGTGACCACATGCTCCAGCTCCTTGACGAAAAGATTGCCCTGGTCGACCAGCAAATCTGTGCCCTCACCGAATTTCGCCGGGAGCTGATCACCATACGTGAGGAGGCGCGTGAAACGGTCGAGATGGAGGGGCGCTTCTGCCGGATTATCGAGCATCACCAGCCCCACCGTGACCATGCAGCGGCTCTCAGTGCCCTCACGCTGCGGCCATCCCCTTCAGAGAACGATTAATACAGGAAACGAGGGCAGCCCCACCGAAATACCGCTGGAAAGCAATGACCTCGACAGCACCATCCGGCAGGCTCAAGGGATGGTGGGGAGTGGAAGGCTTATAATTCCTACTACGAATGAATCAGCAGACACGACAGGAGGTATGGAGATGATACGAATAGTTGACTTCAAGGTAATCGGTGAGCAGACCATCCACTGCGCGGGCTGCGAGCAGCGTATTGGCAACGCGCTCAGGCGTATGGAAGGGGTAGAGGATGTATCTGCCAGTGCCCAAACCCAGCAGGTAGTCGTCGACCTGGACCCGAACCAGGTTAGCCCAGCGGAAATCCAAGCCAGGCTAGAACTGCTGGGCTACGAGGTGACCCAAGGACGCGACTAATGGCTGAGCGTGCCGCGGACTCCCGCAAGCGAAAAGAGCTGCGCACCAACGAGCCCGATGCCTTCGTGCGGGGGGATGGGACGGAGAAACTCCAACTCAAGATCGGGGGCATGTCCTGCTCTTTCTGTGTGGCCAGCATCACCCAAGCCCTCAGCCGGATGGAGGGGGTCAAGGACGCCAACGTCAACCTGGCGCACGAAGAGACCCTCATCGAGTACGACCCGGAGAAGGTTAGAGCGAGTCAGTTAAAGGAGACGCTCTTAGACTTAGGCTACACCATCCGGGACGCGGATAAGGTGCGCACCTTTGAGGAAGAGGAGGAAGAACTCCGGCAGGAGCGCAACAATCTCCTGGCGGCGGCCAGCTTTACCACCGTCTCCTTTGTGATGATGGTGTTGATGTGGACGGACCTAATGCCAGCAGCGCTATCCACCTTGATGCTCTGGCTCATGCCCACCCTGGCGCTCTCAATCATCTTTGGGCCCGGCTGGCATATCTTGACCATGGCCTGGGCCAGCCTTAGGCGGGGAATTCTCAATCAGCATGTCCTCTTGGAGTTTGGCGCCTTTGCCGGTCTCATTGGGGGGTTCTTGGGTTACATTCGCCCGGACTTCCCCCTGGCCGACTTCTTTGCCGTTTCCGTCTTTGTGACGGCCTACCACCTCTTATCCGGCTACGTCTCCCTCCTGGTGCGTACGCGCAGTTCCCAGGCGGTGAGACAGCTCTTGGCCTTGATGCCGCCAATGGCCCGCGTGGTGCGCGATGGCCGCGAGATGGAAGTCCCGGTGGAGGAAGTCGAGCCCGGCGAGCGCGTACGCGTTCGCCCGGGTGAATCGATTCCGGTCGATGGCGAGGTCGTCGAGGGGAATTCCGGGGTCGATGAGAGCCTGGTCACCGGCGAGTCTATCCCGGAGGAGAAAACTCAAGGCGACGCGGTGATTGGTGGCTCGGTAAACCAGACCGGCACCCTGCTGGTGCGCGTCACGCGCGTCGGGAAAGAAAGTTTCCTCCAGCAGGTCGCGCGCCAAGTCGAGGAAGCCCGAGCCTTGAAACCGGGTATCGTAGCCCTGGTGGGCCGGGTCCTGGCCATCTACGTCCCTGCCGTCTTGTTCGTCGCCGGGGCCGCCATCCTGATTTGGACGCTCGGCGCTTGGGCCGTAACCGGTGAGCCTAACTGGACGCGGGCTATCTTTGCCACCCTCGCCGTGCTGGTGATGGGCTATCCGTGCGCCTTGGGGATGGCCACACCCTTGGCCCTGATTCGCGGTGGTGGCATGGCGGCCGAGCGGGGGATTCTGATGCGCTCGGGTGAGGCTTTCCAAGTCTTGAAAGATGTCCGCAAGATGATGCTGGATAAAACCGGCACTATCACGCGAGGAGAGCCGGCGGTCAGTGAGGTCGTCCCTCTAAAGGGGTATGATGAATCAGAAGCCTTGCGCCTGGCGGCCGCCGTCGAGCGCCGCTCCGAACACCCCTTGGCCCGCGCCGTGGTCGATGCCGCTGAGGCGGCTCACCTGCCGATCCCCAAGGCCCAGGATTTCCAGGCAACCCCTGGCAAGGGTGTCAGCGCGACCATTGAGGGACAGCACGTCATGGTGGGCAGCCCCCGCTTTATGGCCAGCGAGGGAGTGAATCTTGAGACAGTCGATGAGGTGATTGAGGCCTTGCAGCGCGCGGGCAATACCGTAGTGGTGTTGACCGTTGATGGCGCACCAGCCGCCCTAATTGCCATTGCTGACCAGATTAAGCCCGATGCGCGCGAGGCCGTGGCGCGCTTGCGCGAGGCCGGCATTGAACCGGTCATCATCACAGGTGACAATGAGCGCACCGCGCGGGCAGTGGCCGAAATCGTGGGGATTACCGAGTACCACGCCGAGGTCCTTCCGCAAGATAAGGCGGAGGCAGTGCGCGCTTTACAAAAGGCAGGCTACCGCGTAGCCATGGTGGGTGATGGCATCAACGATGCGCCCGCCCTGATGCAAGCCGATGTGGGCATTGCCATTGGAGCCGGCACGGATATCGCCATTGAATCGGCCGACGTGATCTTGGTGGGCGAGCGCCTGAGCGCAGTGGTAGACGCCTACCATATCGGTAGGTCCTCCTACAACAAGACCGTCCAAAACCTAATCTTAGCCTTTACCTTCAACGGCATCGGCGTGCCGCTGGCTGCGACCGGTCTGGTACACCCCGTATGGGCCATGGTTGCCATGGCTGCCAGTGTCACGACTGTCTTGGCCAACTCCTTTGGGGGACGGCTGCTGCCGCGTGGGCACCGTGGTCAAACGGAAGAACTGACGCTGGAAGCGGCTTCTACCTCGTATAACAGTACTAAGAGGACGTGATAAGAGATGCAACGCAATCTCATCGTAACAACGTTAGTAGCCCTTCTCATGGCGGGCTTTGTCTTAGCCTATACGGCCTTGCGCCCTGCAGACGCACAAGTGGGTATGGGTGGCGGCGAAACCATGGATGAGGATATGGTTGTGGAGGGGCCAGTGGTGCCGCCGGTGGTTGGTTTGGCTGAGGGGGAGGAAATCCTCTTTCTCCATACCGAAGCCTCGGCTCCAGAGGTTGCTGAGATGTTAACCGCGATGATGGGCTCCCCGGTGCTGGTGGTACCCGAGTTGGCAGACGTGCCAGAGGAAGCCCTAGCCAATGTCTACGTCTTTACCAACGGTATCGAGGGTATGGGGCCCTTGGGCTTCCAACCCGATGTCTTTGACAACCTACCGGGCGGCGAGGGATATACGCCATTGCGCGCCATTAATCAGGTGACCTGGGTCAATCCAGAGGAGGCACGGCTCTTGACCTCGGTTGAGGAGGTGGAAGCGGCCTGGAATGCGGGAGAGATTACCATTGAGCGCCCCGGTGCGGTGGTCAACATGCCGATTATTAAGTGGCCGGGCGGCGAGCGCTAAGGCACAATCAAGCGGAACTGCCCTGGAGTTGCTCAACCTCGTGGCGTGATAGGTGGTAGACCCCTGTCGCTCCCAGCTCTGGCTGGTCAATCGCAAAGACCAAGTCATCCTCGCTACCCTCGAAGTCGTGCACTGGTTTGACCGGTGCATCGTTGATGAAGAATCGATCCTCTGCCGGATCGTACTTGACCTCCAGTGATTCGCCGCTCCGTCGCTCCGTAAGTGTCGCCTGCTTCACGGGTAAGCTCCTTTGTGTCGTACTGGTTGTGTGGTTCGTACGAGCAAAAAGGGTGCCCTGACCAATCGGTACGGGGGAGCTGATTTCCCTTGGGCGCTTTGAGCTTGAAAGTGATACAGGTTTGTGAAAAATCTTGCCATTTCGGCTATAATTAGCCATCACGAAAGGTAATCCGTGGGGGCGTAACTTGATTGCGTCCCCGTTCTGATATATACATAGCCTTATTGAACCGAGCCTACCAAAACCAAAGCTCGCCCTATTGCGTAATGCATAATCACATGTTGCACAGCACGGATGACCTAACATGCAACATGCAACACGCAACATGCAACCACATAGAGAAAGGGAAACAAAATGTTCTTTGATCCCATGTACTTTGTCTTTGCACTACCTGCTCTACTCTTGGGCTTGTACGCGCAGATGAAGGTCAAGCGTGCCTATAGCCAGTATTCACAGGTGCGCACCACCCGGGGCCTCACCGGTGCACAGATCGCACGCTACCTGCTGGACTCGGAAGGGCTGCACGAGGTGGCGATTGAGGAGACGCAAGGCATGCTGTCCGATCACTACGACCCGCGTGGCAAGGTGCTGCGGCTGAGCCCCGACGTGTATCGCGGTAGCACCGTCGCAGCCGCTGGCATTGCTGCCCACGAGATGGGGCATGCCCTCCAGCATGCTCGGAACTACGCACCACTGGCCCTTCGCAGCGCGATGGTCCCCTCTGTGCAGTTCGGCAGTTGGCTGGGCCCGCTCATCTTCATTGCCGGGTTCCTTATGCAAAGCCCGAGTCTTGCCTTGATAGGGCTCGTCCTCTTTGCCGCCGTCGCCCTGTTCTCCGTCGTCACCCTGCCTGTCGAGTTCGATGCGAGCCGGCGCGCCAAAGCCCTGCTGACGGATCGGGGGATCCTCATCCAGCAGGAGACCGAGGGGGTTAACAAGGTGCTGAATGCGGCAGCGCTCACCTATGTCGCCGCCGCACTCCAGGCGATCAGCACGCTGCTGTATTACGTCTTCCTGCTCACAGGGTCGGACGAGTAAGATCCAGCCTTCCGAAGGACGAAACAGCCCCGCCTACTGGCGGGGCTGTTTCACTTTGCGGTCACTCTACGGTTCCAACCTCACCGTGACACTATTCAGATGCACCGTGCCGTTGAACGCGGGGCTGGGGTCACGTACCACGACGCGGGCGGGGGTGCCTGCCGAGATGTTATAGGAAAGATCGACGCTGAAAGGGCCGGGCTGGCCGAGATCAGGCGCTTCGACGGTGAGCGGTTCGCGTGCCAGGGTGTTGCCCTCGGCATCCAGCAGATCCACCACCAGCGTCTGCTCGAAGGAGGCGAGGCCAAAGCCTTCGACGTGCACCACCCCACCGCTGATCGTCGCTCCCTGTTCTGGCTCGAGGATAGCAATCCGTTCAGGGCCGGATGTGGCGGGACGAATATCCTCTGGGCCGCTGTCAGCCAGCCGTACGTTCACCGACGAGAGATGCTCGATCGCCCCGTCCCGCGGGCTTTGCGAGAAGACCTGGATAAAGGCGTTTTGCTCGCCCGAGACGTTGAACGGGATCTCGATCTCGAAGGGCCCGCGATTGCCCAGGTCAGCCTGGATGGTGGTCGGTTGAAGCGCCAGTTCCTCGCCATCTGCCGACACGAGGCGAACCACCAGATTCTGCTCGAAAGTCGGATTAGCCTCGCCGGCCAC
>JALZCF010000356.1 GCA_030863245.1 Chloroflexota bacterium | reverse complement strand
ATCCCCGCGAGAACATTCTGCTGCAGCGCGCGGCGAACGATGCCTCGTGGCGCGAACGTGCCGAGCACGTGCACGGCGCTCAGTTGGTAGCCGCGAATAACTCTTCTTAGACCCAACCGAAGCAGATCGCGCGGCTGATAGAGAGGACTCGTGAAGACGGCAACTACCCGCGTTCGCTGGGGGGCTGTGATCCGCTGGTGCAGCAGGCTGGTCAACCCGGTGTGCCACAGAAGAACCTCAGGCGCAAGCCCCTCGAGTAAAGTCTCCAGGATCGAGTTGGCATGCCATCGGAAGCTCCGGACCGTATCCAGGCGATGTACTGGTATCCCACCCAGCCTGTCATGGTAGGCGCCGTCTACCGCTCCGTCCGTGACCACCTGGACTCGATGACCCCGCTTGGCAAGATGGTATGCCACCTCACTCAGGTAGCGCCAGGGCTGCAACGGTACATTTTTTTCCGTCAGCCCGCTCGCTACGATGCACACCGTTCGCAAGCGGCTGCTCACGATTGGGCTCCTTCTACTAGGGATTCGTACTGGGCCAGGTAATTGCGGCTGACAATCTCCCAAGAATATCTTGATTCAATGGTCTGGACGGCAGCAGCTCCTAGTTCTTTGGCAAAGTCGGGGGTCTGGAGCAAACGCATGATAGCTCCCGCCATGTGGCGTGGCCTTTTTGGCGGTACAAGCAGTCCATTGCGTTCATGCTGGACAATATCTAGAGCACCCCCAACAGCTGTCGTCACCACTGGCCGCCCACAGGCCATGGCCTCCAAAAGGACGGTTGGTAACCCTTCGTGATGCGACGGATGAACATACGCTGTGGCGCCCCGGTATAGGTTGACCAACCTGTCACGGTCCCCTATGTGGCCGAGTAAGACTACAGCGTCCTGCAAGCCTCCACGTGCGATCGCTTCTCTGAGTTCCCCCTCGAGTGGGCCGGCCCCAGCAATGAGGAAACGATAGCTCGGGTGGTGCCGGACAACGTGCGCAGCACAGCGAATCAGATCCTCGAGCCCTTTGCCCGGCGCTAAGCGAGCCACCGTCAGGAAGTATGGGGTATCTTTGTTGGGGTCGCATGAAGAGGGGGAGAAGAGCCGTGTGTCAACCCCGTTTCCCAGCACGTGCACCTGTCGGCGGTCAATACGGTAGAGCCGTAGATCTTCCGCAACCTGCCGGGCAACCGTGGCCAATTTGTTCGCCCGCGTGAACAACTCTTGCTCCAGGCGATAGCTAACCGGCCCTTGAAGGTGGATCAGCAACCCCATCAGATTGCCAATAGGCGTGGTTCGTGTGTCTGCTTTCATCGGAGAATGCACCGTGACGATGACCGGATTCTCGGTTCGGGGACACTTCACCAGGGGCGTGTGCAGGTGAAGGAGGTCCGCGGTTGGGGCCAATCGCTTCACCAGCTTGTTGACAAAGATGCTGTGGAAATGAACGTGAAAAGGGTACAGTGGCAGGAAAGGGGGGCGCCAGATCGGGATGCCGTCCACCACCTCACGATCCAGCGTCCCTGCCCGCCCGCGCGTGATGATCTGTACTTGGTGACCGAGGTCGACCAGATAGCGCGACAGGTTCCACACGTAGAACCCGATGCCCTCGCGGGGCGGTAATGGCGTCGACATGATCATGCAGATGCGCATGGGCGTTTTTCTCCTTGATTCTGTTGCATGTTGCATATTGCGTGTTGCATGTTGCATGTTACGGATCGGGTGGTGCGGGTGCGTTTTGCGCGGGCTTTGGTTTCATGGGCTTGGGTTAGTAGATAGTGCTGGGTGCGGTGGTTGTGCACCATTGATTTAGTTGTTGTTGGAGGGCGTGCACAAGTTGGGTTGGGCCCACGTGGTCCGGGGGGTTGCGAATGGCGACGCGCTGGATGGCGGCGCGGAGCGTGTCCAGGGAGGGCTCGTAGACGACGAGTGCCTTGCTCTGTGCATCCAACATCGTTGCCAGCTGCAATTGGTGGTCGTCGAAATGTTCGCCGTAGCGCGCCAAACGGGGCGCGACCACGAGGGGCTTCTTCTCACGAAGAGCCAGGATGATGGCTCCCGCTGCCGCGTGCGCCACCACCACGCGTGCTTCGGCGGTCAGCTCTTCCATATGCTCGCTCGTCGTCCACCGGAAATGCTCGGCATGGCGTGGGGTATAGCTTGAACTACCCCGTTGGATCACCACGCGCTCGTCGAGGGCGGCGGCCAGAGCATCCATCGGCCTAACCAACCGCTCGAACCCTTGGGTGTGCGTGCCAACCGTTACCAGAATCAAATCACGGCCCCCCTGTGTTGCGCTTTCTCATCACAAACTGCGAGTAGTTGCGGCCATTGCACGAGGAAGACGTCGGCAATGCGATATAGCAGTTGTCCTGTTCTCGATAGGTTCTCGATACGACACCAGCTCTCAATAAAGATAGTCTTGATTCCCAAGAGTTTTCCTAGATAGAAGAAGGGGAGGGCGATTTCCGAGCCCAGGCTCACCAGGACATCCGGCCGCTCGCGTAGTAGGATGGTCAGTGCCCAGAAGCATGCGACCAGCATGCGAGGGAGACTGGTGCCAATGTTGGCTGTGAAATAGGAACGGGCGATGCGCTGGATCTCAGCCTCCCGTATGCTATGGTAGGTTGCAAAGAAAATATCATGCCCTTCGAACGCCTCGACGAGCTGCAGCGTCTCTGTTAGATGCCCGCCGTGCGAGCAGACCAAGCCGATTTTCATGATTCACTATCCTCGCTCATTGCAGATGTTATCGACTCAGGGCTAAGAGTTGATCCCACTCGTAGTTCAAACGAAGGTTCGCCACCACCTGCCAATCTGAGCACCTTCGTAGCCTCTGGATGCGGGAGCGGCGACGGTAGATGTGCTTGCGATTTTGCCAGTTCCAGAACAAGGAGCGACCCTTCGCTTCCAAAAAGCGACGGCCCCGTCTCAGGCAGTAGACGGCCATCATCAATTCGGTCAGAATCAAGAAGGGGAGAATGAGCAGGAAGGTTGGCCACGACAGGTTGCAGAGCAACATGCTGATACGATTGCGTTCCAGGTAGTACAACTTCCAGGGGTTCATGAACAGGGTATATTTGTGGTGGACGATGGAACCGGGGATGCAGTAGATGTCGTAGCCCATCAGCCGCACGACCCACGAGACATCGACGTCCTCATGGTACATGAAGCATCTTTCGTTCATGCCACCCATCTGCTCCAGGATCTCCCTTCGGATGAGGAACGCGGAGCCGTGGATGCCCGATACCTGTACCGGCGCCTGGCCGACTATCATCCGCGGACGCCGGTATGCGCGGTTGAACCCCAGACCGCTCACATGGATGTTCTGCCCGAGCGCGTTGATACGCGCCGCATCTTGATAGAGAAGGATCTGCGGCGTGACCGCACCCGCCTGGGGGTTCTTTTCAAGGAATGCGACCAAGGGGTGCAACCAATCCGGTTCGACGACCGCATCCATGTTCAAGACGGCAATGTACCGCCCCTTAGCGCGAGAAAGCGCTCGGTTCACTGCTCCTGAGTAGCCAAGATTCTGCTCGTTCGTAACGAGCAGGGCCCCAGGAAAGTGAAGTCTGATGTAAGCGGCGCTCTCATCAGTCGAGGCGTTATCCACGACGATCACTTCATAGGTCGGGTAGTCCCGTTGCCGAAACAAGGCTGTCAGGCACTCTTCTATATGCACTATGCCGTTGTAATTGACGACAACGATAGAGACAACAGGTTGCTGCCTCATAACAACCTCCCCTACTTATCAAGTGCAAGCTTTCTCGGTAGCCTCACGGGCAAAGAGTGAGAGGAAAATCGTCGTGCAGAGGAGTTGAAATCCCCACACGACGAGTGCCAGTGCCATCACCAACATGGTAGTTTCGTTGAAAGGTCCGAATCCGTTGAGACCCCATCCCCACGCCAGGCTCAGGCTCCACCCTAGGCCGAAGAGTATCAGAGCGGCGCCGAATAGTGAGCCGGCCGAACACGGGAACCGCTCGGCCACCACGCTTAGGATTCGACTAGGCGCCCTCAAGCCTGACTGCACGATATAGAGATTGACCACACAGCCCAGCACGACCATCTGGAAACCCGTCAGAAAGGCCATAGCACTGACAATCAGGGTGTTCGTGCTCAAGCCAGTCATCGCCGTCATGATCGGCCCGTCACCGAGCAACAGCAACCCCATGAGCGCAATCGACCATAGGATGAGACCCGGCAGAGCATAGGTCAGGAAGGGATTCAAAAACAGGGCCAGAGCAAGTACTCGCTTGAGAATCCTTACTCCATCCTTCATTGGACTGAGCTTCTTCGTGCCGATACGCTGTCGATATTGGATGGGGATCGTGCTGGTTCTGAGTCCAAGGGTGCGTGCCTTTATCATGATCTCGGACTCGATATCGAACCCCTCAGATTCGAGCCGCATCGCCATGATGCCTTGCTTCTTGAGTCCGTAGAGACCGGTGAGCAGGTCAGAGCCGTCCACCTGGTGGAGGCGACGGATGAGGTGATCGAAGAGGCCGTTGCCGATCCGGTTAATCCAGGGGATGTTGTCACGTCCATCACACCTGGCACCCCGCACAAAATCGCACTGATCCAGATGGCGAACCATCTCCGGAATGACCGCAGCCGGATAGGTGGCGTCCCCATCGATGAAGATGATGTTTTGCCCGCGCGCGTGCCGCAACCCCGTCTTCATCGCCGCCCCTTTTCCCCGGTTCTCGTCATGTGAGATAATCCGGCATGGATAAGTGGAAGCGGCTACCCCCGTATTGTCCCGCGAGCCGTCGTCAACGACGATGACCTCGTAGCTGTCGTCGATCACAGTAAAGATATCCTTCAAGACGTGCGGGAGCGCCTCTTCCTCGTTATAGGCGGGAATCACAATGGTTGTCTGAACCGCACTGACACTTGTTGGCCGGATCGAGGTGAGAGATTCCCTAAATGTAGTTCGAACACTCGTGAGAGCCATGGTTACCTCTTTTCAACGAATCCACCTTGCTGCGTCGACAGCTACATGGAAATCCAACATGGTATGTGCCTCTGGGACGAAGGCGGAAACGGTTGCGGGCGCAGGGGACGTCTAGTGTGGGACGCCAGCTGCAACTCTTCCTTGTCCGTTATCTTATCAAGGCACCGCTGTCCCGTTAAGGGGAATGGAGGACAAGGGGACGCCACCGGAGGGCCAACCTCTGGCCCGCCCGTTAGGGACCAAGAGGGCCACCGGTTGGCCCGCACGGGCCAACGTCTGTGTTGAGGGAGAAATTGCTGTATCAAAAGGCCCTCGATCATGCATGTATTGAGTACAAGTGTGGCTGAGGACCTTAACAATGGCTGCCTACCGGAGCAGGGATGCGGGTAGCACGGCGGGGAGGGGGACAGAGGAGAACTCCTGTAGAAGAAGCGAGTGGGCAAACGAGATGCGATCACGGCGGGGAGAGGAATGAACTGGCAGTCTGATCTTTACACGCTCTTGATAGTTCTCGCGGTCGCTGCACCGGTTGCATCGTTCGCACTCGCGCTCTACGGCTGGCAACGCCGCCCTGCGCCTGGCACGATCCCGTTCACCTTCCTCATGTTCGGGGTGGGTGAATGGGGATTGGCCTACATATTCGAGCTTACCAGTGCTGGCGTTACAACGATGCTCTTTTGGGAGAAGGTCTCGTACCTGGGCATTGTCATGGTGCCGGCGGCCTGGCTGCTCTTTGCGCTTCAGTACACTGGTCGCGAGCGTTGGGTAACCAGCCGCAACGTTACCGTTCTCAGCGTGGAACCTCTTATCACCCTACTGTTGGCCTGGACGAACGAGGCGCACGGGCTGATCTGGACGGACGTAGGGCTGCATGCTGACACACTCTTCGCGCTGCTGGATCTATCCTACGGATGGTGGTTCTGGGTCAACGTCGTGTATTCCTACCTGCTGCTGCTCGTAGGCACGCTTCTCCTGATCCAGGCACTCATGCGTTCGACCTATCTCTATCGGGGACAGATGGTGGCTTTACTGCTCGGCGCATTCGTACCTTGGATAGCGAACGCTATTTTTCTTGCCGGCATGAGCCCTATCCCCGGCCTGAATCTAACGCCCTTCGCCTTTACTTTAACCGGTCTCGCATTCAGTGGGGCGCTCTTTCGTTTTCGCCTGTTGGATATCATCCCCGCCGCGCGGGACGCAGTGATCGAGGGCATGAGCGATGGGGTTATCGTGCTTGACGCGCAGAACCGTATCGTGGATCTCAACCCACCTGCCCAGCGGATAATCGGCCGCTCCGCCAGCGAGACAATCGGGCGGCCAGCCTCGTTACTCTTGCCCGGCATCAGCAATGCGGTGAGCGAGCTGGCTGGTCAGCCACAGCGAGAGGCAGAGATGGTCGTCGGTGACGGCGCGGCGCAACGCGTCTTCGAGATGCGGGTCTCCATTCTCTACGATCGCGCCAGGCGCCTCAGCGCCCACGTCGTCATCCTACACGACATCACGGCTCGAAAGCGGGCAGAGCGCGAGATCCGACAGCTCAACGTAGAGCTTGAACAGCGGGTCAAGGAACGGACTGCGCAGCTCGAAGCATCCATCAAGGAACTGGAGGCCTTCAGCTACTCTGTCTCCCATGACCTGCGCGCTCCGCTCCGCGCGATCGATGGCTTCTCTCGCATCCTGCTTGACGAATATCACCCGCAACTACCAGCCGACGCGCAGGAGCTACTCGAGATAATCAGCGAGAACGCCCATCAGATGGACAACTTGATCCAGGACCTGCTCGCTCTGTCACGGCTAAGCCGCCAGTCCCTCAAGAAGGAAACCGTCGCTCCCGCCCAGCTTGTCGAGCGAGCGATTGAGGAGGTGCGCACAGAACAGGAGGGGCGGCGTGTGGACCTCGTGGTTGGCGATCTTCCCGTCTGCCGGGCCGATCCCATCCTACTCAAGCAGGTTTTTGTCAATCTACTTTCCAATGCACTCAAGTTTACACGTCGGCGGGAGGTAGCTGTCATCGAGGTCGGTTCTTTCAGGGCGGACAACGCCTCGGGCGAGTGCGTCTACTTTGTCAAAGATAACGGTGTAGGCTTTGATATGCAGTACGCCCACAAGCTCTTCGGCGTCTTCCAGCGACTGCACCGCGCGGAAGAATACGAGGGCACGGGCGTGGGGCTGGCCATCGTGCAGCGCGTCGTCCAGCGCCATGGTGGTCAGGTCTGGGCCGAGGCCGAGGTCGACAAAGGGGCGACCTTTTACTTCACACTCAACGGAGGCAGCGCACCATGACTACTGTAGAGCCGGTCGAAATCCTGCTGGTGGAAGACAACCCGTACGACGTAAAACTGACGCTTCGTGCCTTCGAACAGCACAAGCTATCCAATAACATCTACGTGGTGCGGGATGGGGCCGAGGCGCTGGAGTTTCTTTTTTGCATGGGCGCTTATGCGGACCGGACCCTCGAACAGGGTCCGAAGGTGATCCTACTCGATTTGAAGCTTCCAAAAGTGGATGGCCTCGAGGTCCTGCAGCGCATCAAAGCCGACGAGCGTACGCGCGCCATTCCGGTGGTCGTGCTGACCTCCTCAAGTGAGGAGCGCGATATTGTGGAAAGCTATCAGCTGGGCGTCAACAGCTACATCATCAAGCCGGTGGACTTTGAGCAATTCACCAAGGTGGTCGCCCAACTGGGCTTCTACTGGTTGCTGCTGAACCAGCGCCCTAGTTCGCGGTGAGAGGGTCGCGTACTAATGTCCTGTGAAGGGAGATGGTTGAGAGTGGGAGACTGGAGATTGAAGAGTGCGGAATGCGGAATGCGGGATGGAGAGTTGTTGCCGAAAAGGTGCCTTGATTCTGCGGTAACCAATTACGAGGGGATCCATGGCTACCCGGATTCAAGTTCTGATTCTTGAAGATCGGCCGGCCGATGTCCGGCTGATGGTGCATGAGTTGCGGCGAGCCGGCTTTGACCCGCGGTGGACATCGGTGGACAACGAGCTGGAGTATCTTGCCCATCTAAGCAACGAGCTAGATATCATCCTAGCGGATTACAACTTGCCGCAGTTCGACGCCCTGCGCGCACTAGAGCGCCTAAAGGAGCATGAGTTGGATGTTCCCTTTATCCTGGTATCAGGCACCATCGGGGAAGAGCTCGCCGTCGCGGCGATGAAACAGGGCGCGAGTGTTTACCTGCTCAAACATCGCCTCGCACGGCTCGGCCCT
>JALZCF010000339.1 GCA_030863245.1 Chloroflexota bacterium | reverse complement strand
CCGCCAAATGGCGGAGCCGGCCACGTTGAGCTGTAGTGGGATTTTGCTATGGTGAGGTAGCTAAAGGTAGGTCGGGTGAGGTTTCCTGACTGTGGGGTGAGGAGGAAGTTGTTTCGCTGAGTCCACTGTACGCCGGACAGCTGATTCCCGATCCCACAAAGCACGGATGCGATCGAGAGGAGTCCCCATTATGCTATGCCATGTGTAGATAGTCACGTGGGCCAGCGTTCGTTGCTCTAACCACGAGTTCCAAAGGGGGTTCCTATGTCTCGTCAAGGTGTTTCTTTCCGATCTCGACCTATGTTCACTTTATTTATCCTGCTGCTGTGGCTGACGGCGTGCGCGGGGGCGGGGCAGGTGCTGCCGGAAGTAGAGCCGACGCCGGAGGCCGCGGCCACGCAGGCGGGCGGCGATGAACAGATCGCCTCGGAGGGGCTGTGTCCGGAGGTGCCGCGCCCGGCGCTGGTGACGAAGCCGGGCAACGGGAGCGAGTCCTTTCTGGTGGTGATGAGCCTGGACGGGGAGGTGGTCTGCGAGCTGACGTTCCCGGCGCCGCTGGGCTTCGGGCAGATCATGAGCGGCGGCGAGAGCCTTTTCTATGAGATGCGCAACGAAGAGGCGGGGAGCATCACGGTGTGGCAACTCGGGCCGGACGGGACGCATCAGCCACTTGATTTTACGACGACACCCATCCAGGAGTCCACACTGTTCTACTTCGTCGTATCAGCGGATGGTCAGAAGATTGCCTGGGCCACGGCAGAGCAGAATGCCGCGGCGGGAGGGAATCTCAGCACGCTGCAGGTGGCGGAGGTGGATGGGTCGAACCAGGTGACGCTGCAGGAGGGGGTTCGCCTGGTGGAGGGGGAACAGACGCGGCACATCGAGCCGATGCGCTTCAACGCGGACAACAGCACGCTCTTCTACGCGGTGCAGCCCGACCGACGGGGCGGGGTGTGGAACGCGATCAGCGGCCGCTACGACAACCTGTACGGCATTCCGGTCACGGGCGGGGAAGCAGAGTTGCTGGCGGATTGCCCCAGCAGCGCGGAACTGTTCCTGTGCATCGGGGATATCGCGCCCGACGGAAGCGCCCTGGCTCTGGTGGACTCGAACGAGGGAGTGGTGCAGATCATCGGGCGGGATGGCGAGATCATCAACAGTGTGATCCCGCAGGCGACGAATTACATCGGCATGCCGACCTTCAGCCCGGCGGGCAAGCTCGCCTTCACGTCGGCCACACTCAGCGAGGAGGAGGGGATGATCGTACCGGCGCCGGGTCACATTAGCGTCCTCCACGCCCCGTATACGGGCCAGGCGGAGACAGTGTTTAGCGACAATGGGGTATCGACCATCATGCGATGGATCGATGACGAGCATCTGATCTACTTCCATTTCTACGGGCAAGCTAGTGCGCCAGCGGTTGTGGCGGTGGATGATGGAGAGGGCGAGTTGGTTGCGAGCGATCTGGCGAGCATTAGCAATGTGGTGGCGGTGCTCAATTAGGGAGAGTGGAAAGGGGACGCTTCGCGTGGAGAATGGAGATTGCGGAATGCGGATTGCGGAATTAGAGACTGGAGACTGGAAATTGGAAATTGAGTCGACATCTCACGTGTAGTCTCTAATCCCCAATCTCTAGTCTCTAGTCTCGTTCACGATTCGCGAATAACTCATTTGATGTTGCAGTAGTACAACGGGAAAGGGAGTGCCTGATGGCGCTCCCTTTTTTTGTTGGAGTAGATGGTTTGTTGTTCATGCCTCAGGATGCAGAGGCAGGGCACACGCTGAAGCGTGGACTACGAACCCTTGCAGATATGGTATTAGTCGGCGAGATTGGACATAAGCGGCGAGAGGTGATAGAGTAACCGGTAGTCAGACAGTGACTGGTAGTCACGGTGGGAAAGAATTGCGGAATGCGGAGTGCAGAATACGGAGTGGAGAGTGGGGAGTGGCGGATTGATTGGTGGGACGGTGTTTTGATTTTGCGCTAGGTGGGTGTTGAGGTGTTGTTGTGGAGGCAGTTTCCGAGGAAGGCAAGGGCGTTGCGGAGGAAGGTGTCGGGTTTGAGTTGGTAGCGTTCTTGGATGTTTTTGAAGGTGGCGATGACGACGAGGCCGTGGAGGGCGCCCCATAGCATCATGGCTGCTTGCATGGGATCGAGGTCGGCTCGGAGGGTGCCGTCGGCGACGCCTACTGTGATTGCCTCACTGACGAGGGCTAGGATTTTGTCGGTTTCTTGCTCGCAGGCAGCGGCGTAGGCAGATGGCTCTTGGCTCGGCTCTTGCGTGGCCTGATAGACGAGGGCCTCGAAGTAGTCGGGGTGCTTGTTAGCAAAGGCGACGTAGGCGCGGCCGATTGCGGAGATTTTGGCGAGGCCGCTTTCGTGTTGACGCAGCTGGCGTTGGAAGGAGTGGCGGAGGAGGCGCAGGGCACGGAGGCAGACGGCGAGGTAGAGTTCTTCCTTGCTCCGGAAGTACTTGTAAAGCAGGCCCTTGCTCAGTTCGGCGGCGTCAGCGATCTCGTCCATGGTCGCGGCTGCGAGCCCTTTTGAGGCAAAGATTTGCTCGGCGGCATCAATGATGCTTTTACGGCGTGCTTCCTTCTCGCGTGCTCGTCTCGCAGTCGTTCCCGTGCTGGGCATCGTCTTTCGTTCTCCAGGCGTTAGTTTTCGGCGTCAGGGGAAAGAATGAGGGTACCATGGGGAGAGGACATGGGCAAGGCGTGAATATTGCATGTTGCATATTGCATATTAGG